>JAWKHS010000011.1 GCA_041394705.1 Vicinamibacterales bacterium | reverse complement strand
CTGGAGCCACCACGCCACGTCCTCGAGCGTCGTCTTGCCGGGGGTCACGACCTCGTTGGAGAGCGCGCGCTCGGCCAGACCGACCGCGATGCCGGACGCCTCGCCGAACGCCACGATCTCCGAGGCGACGCGGCGCGAACGGAACTCGGACACGAGGCGTTCCGCGCTCACGAGGCGCGAGGCGTACGGCGCGCCCAGCGTCTTCACCAGGTGATCGCGCATCGTGACGGTGAGCCCGTCGGCCGGCCCGAGCTCCTCCGACATGTTCACGCCGATCCGCTTCGGATCGCGCTCGCGGACCACTTCGGTCAGCTTCGAGGCGGGCAGGAACGCGTCGTAGGCGCCGGACTCCTCGATGAGATAGCCCTCCGGCCCGAGGGCCAGGCGCTCCACCCGGTCGCCGCGCAGGAAGAACACGTAGTAGCCCACGCCGCTGACGTAGCCGCGCCCCAGGTCCTCCCAGAGCGGATCGCGGTGGTTCTCCTTCACCGCCACGAGCCACATGTCGATCCCGGCGGCCTTCATGGCGGCGGGCAGGATCTGCTCGAACTTGTCGAGGCGGATCTGCCGCTGCATCTCCCAGCGGCGCCGCGCCTCCTGCGCGCCGGCCGGGGCGGATGCCACGACCACCAGCGCCACGCCCGCCACGATCGCTCCGATCGCCTTCATCCTCTGCCTCCTGTCGTCGCGGCGCTCACTGTAGCAGAGGCGCCCGGACGCGTTCGGGCGCGTGGCGGCTGTCGTCGATGTCATGTCCCCGTCACGTCCTGGCAAGCCGGCGGGCCGTCCTACCTGATAGAAGCCATCGGGCTTCGGGAGGACACCATGAAGAAGATGTTCAGCGGGCTCGCGCTCGTGGGCGCCTGCTCCCTGCTCGGCGCCGGCACGGCCAATGCCCTGCCGATCGCCAAGCTGCGCGTGCCGTTCGCCTTCACCGTCGAGTCGATCAGGCTCCCGGCCGGGACCTACACCGTCGAGCAGCTCGACAACGAGTACTCGATGCTCGCGATTCGGGACGCCAGCCATCACGTGGACGCGATCGTGCTGACCACGCCGGACGAGTCGCGCCACCCGAGCGACCTGTCGAAGCTCGACTTCGTGAAGGGCGAGCACGGCTACGAGCTGCGCGAGGTCCGCGCGGCGAACGGGAGCGCGTGGGAGCTGCCCCGGTGACGTCGGCCGCCCGCGGCCCAAGGAGCCGCGCGGGGTCGAGCGACGCCGCCGGATTCGGTACCATCGCCGCGTGGCATTCGACCCGGCATCGAAGGGACGCCTGACGCGGCACGACCGGGGCCGGTTCCCCGGTGAGGGCCTGTTCGATCGGCTCGGGCGGGCGGTGTGCGACGCGGGCGTCCTGCCCCGCAAGGAGCTCTTCGAGGCCTGGGAAGTGGCGCGGCGCATCCGGCGGCGCCGCCGCGGCGGCCGTGTGGTGGATGTCGGCGGCGGGCACGGCCTGCTGGCGCACGTCATGCTGCTGCTGGACGACTCGTCGCCGGACGCCGTCGTCGTGGATCCCTCGCGGCCCCCGTCGAGCGACGCGCTCGCGCGCGCGCTGACCACCTCGTGGCCCCGCCTGGCGGGCCGCGTGCGCTGGATCGAGGCGCCGCTCGAGTCCGTCGCGCTCGACCGCACGGATGTCGTCGTCTCGAGCCACGCCTGCGGGGCGCTGACGGACCAGGTGCTCGATGCCGCGGCGTCGGCGGGCGCGGCCGTGGCCGTGCTGCCCTGCTGCCACGACGACGAGACGTGCGACCCCGGACCGCTCCGCGGCTGGATGGACGTGGCGCTGGCGATCGACACGATGCGGGCGATCCGCCTCGAGGCTCGTGGCTACCAGGTGTGGACCCAGCGCATTCCGGCGGCCATCACCCCCAAGCATCGGCTGCTCGTCGGCCTCCCGGCGTCGCGTCGACCCGTGTCCGCGACCAGCGGCGTCAGCGCCGGACGGGCCGCCCGTTGCCCTCCGCCCGGCCGTATCCCGTGACGATGGCGCCGACGACGACGGCCAGCAGCGCCCACGAGTACACGTTGTGGAGGCCGGCCTCGAACGGCGAGACGCGTGGCATGCCGAAGGCCTCGCCGGCCCGCGTGGCGCCGCCTGCCAGGATGGGCGGGATGAAATAGGGCAGCAGGAACGGGTAGGTGCAGACCGTCACGTCGAGCACGTTCGCCCGGCGGTAGGCGGTGAGGCCCGCGGCCGCGCCGACGCGGCTGGCCAGGTCGCCCACCGTGAGGATCGCCACCACGCTGTGGGTCGTGAGCAGCACGGCGGCCGACACGGCCCCGAAGATCCGGACCTCGGCCGCGCGGGGCGAGACCGCGCCAGCCGACTCGGTCCCGGCCAGCCGGTCGACCACGCCGGCGGCCTTCACCGTGGCGACCAGCCCCGTCAGGAGGATGGTGAACACCGAGACGCCCAGCCCGCGCGTGAGGCCGTCGATGACCAGGCCCGTCGCGGTGAAGTTCGCGGCGTCGATGGCGATGACGCGGGACCAGGGGACGAGTCCGAGGCCGACCCCCGTGACGACGGCGGCCAGGACGCCGAAGAGCAGCCCTTCGACGAGGTGGCGGCCTCGGAGGAGCAGCCCGATGACGAGCGCCGGCACGATGAGCATCGGCAGGCCGCGGGCGCCCTCGGCATCGGGAGGCGGGAGGGCGCCTGCGCTCGACGCGCCGCCGGAGACGACGAACACGATCAGGGCGACGACCGCCGCCGGCAGGACGTACTTCAAGCGGCTCCTCACCGTCCCGCCGATGTCGGCCCCCTGCGTGCCAGAGGACGCGATCGTCGTGTCGGAGATGGGCGAGATCGAATCGCCGAACGTCGCGCCGGCCAGGATCGCGCCGGCGAGCATCGCGGGACTGGCGAAGACGGCGCCGCCGGCCGGATACAGCAGGGGCGCGCAGACCAGGATGGTGCCGAAGCTCGTGCCGGTGGACGTGGCCACCAGGCAGCAGGCCAGGAACGCGGCGGCCACGTAGCCGCCCCCGTGCAGGCCCGCCAGCCGTGCAAGCCACACCAGCGCGTCCACGAAGCCGGAGGCGCTCATGACCGTGCCGATCACGCCCGCGAGCAGCCAGGCCATGATCATCAGCATCACGATCGGCTGGCTCATGCCCGCAATCAGGCGCTCGCAATAGGCCGTGCGATCGCGGGCCAGCAGGAGCCCCGCGATGAGCGCCGCCACGAGGATCGGCCAGAAGCCGTGCTCGTCGGGCGCGCCCGCCAGCGCCAGCCACGCCACGCCCGCGAGGAACAGCACGAACGGCGCCAGGGCGCCGGGCGTCCCGCCGTGGAAGGCGAGCGGCGGGGAGGAAGCAGGCGCGGGGGAGGGCATCGAGTGGTGGCGCGGCAGGCGGAGCGCGAGCCGCATTATCCGCCGAAGTGCCGGGCCGTCCGTCGCGCTCGACGCTCCGCGCCGAGCGGCGTACACTGGCGGCCCACACCGGGAGACCCGATGCGACGACCGCCACGCGACGACTCGTTCGTGCTGTACGACCTGCGGGTGGAGGTCGTGGCCACCGAGCGGCCCATGGTCTGCAACCACGCCGCCGGCAGCTACTTCGAGCTGAAGGGCGAGAACCTGTCGCTGCCGCCCGGACAGACGTTCCCGATCTATCCGCTCGCCGCGCTGCTCCCGCTCCTGCCAGCCAAGCAGCGCGTCACGCACCCGCACGACTGGATGACGACCGACGCCGAGATCGCGTGCCCCGATCCGAATTGCGGCGGACGTTTCCGAATCACGCGGACCGGCTCGTCCACCTTCCGGCACGGCGAGGTGACGGCCGTCCCGCTGCCACGGACGGCCAGGCGTCGCCAGGTCCGGCCCGCCCGGCGCCGGCCGCGCACGCGATGAGTGTCCCGCGCGTCGAACTGGCGCCCGGCTACACGGTGTCGCGGATCATCAAGGGCGGCTGGCAACTGGCAGGCGGCCACGGGTCGGTGGACGCGGGCACGGCTCTCGACGACATGGCCCGGTTCGTCGAGGCCGGCATCACCACGTTCGACTGCGCGGACATCTACACGGGCGTCGAGGTCCTGATCGGCCGCTTCCTGGCCGGGCGTCCGGCGAGCGCGACGCCCGTCCAGGTGCACACGAAGTTCGTGCCCGACCGGAGCGCGCTGGCCACGACCGGCCGTGACGACGTGGTCCGCGCCGTGGATCGCTCTCTCGCGCGGCTCGGCGTCGAGCGGCTGGACCTGGTCCAGTTCCACTGGTGGGACTACGACGTCCCTCGATACGTGGACGTCGCCCTCGAGCTGGCCCGGCTGCGCGAGCACGGCAAGATCCGCCTCGTCGGGCTCACGAACTTCGACGCGGCGCGTGTCGCCGAGCTGGCGGACGCCGGCGTGCCGGTCGCCAGCCACCAGGTGCAGTACTCGCTGCTCGACGCCCGGCCCGAGGCGTCGATGACGTCCGTCTGCGCGGCACGCGGCATCGCCCTGCTCTGCTACGGCGCCCTGGCCGGGGGATTCATCGGCGAGCGCTGGCTCGACGCGGCCGAACCGCCGTTCCCCCACGAGAACCGGTCGCTCACGAAGTACCACCTGATCGTCGAGGAGTTCGGCGGCTGGGTCCTGTTCCAGGCGCTCCTCGAGGCGGTGGACCGCGTGGCGAGGCGGCATGCCGTCAGCCCGGGCGCCGTCGCGATCCGCTTCGTGCTCGACCGCCCGCAGGTGGCCGCCGCGATCGTGGGCGCGACCAGCGCGCGGCACCTGGCGTCCACGCTCCAGGCGGCGACGCTGGCGCTGACCGACGAGGACCGCGCCGACCTCGACGCCGTTCTGGCGCGGCGGCGTGGGCCCGCTGGCGAGGTCTACGCGCTCGAACGGGAGAAGGGTGGCCGGCACGCCGGCATCATGAAGTACGAGCTCAACCAGTCGGGCTCGTGAGGAGGTCGCGCATGCGCGCAGTGCTCGGTGTCGTGGCGATCGCGGCATGGCTTTCGTGGCGGGCGGCCGTCGTGGCGATCGCGGCGGCCCCTGCGCAGCCCGGTGTCCCCGCCCCGCGGGCGCCGGTGGCGATCGTGGGTGCCACGGTCGTGAACGTCACCGGGGGGCCGGCGA
The DNA here is from genome assembly GCA_041394705.1 of Vicinamibacterales bacterium. Taxonomy (GTDB): domain Bacteria; phylum Acidobacteriota; class Vicinamibacteria; order Vicinamibacterales; family UBA2999; genus CADEFD01. The sequence continues at coordinate 220,235 of JAWKHS010000011.1, read as the reverse complement.
TCCCGAATGCCGTCGTGGTCATCGAGGGCGAGCGACTCGCCGCCGTCGGACCGGCAGCCTCGACGCCCGTCCCCGCTGGCGCCGAGGTGATCCGCGCGGCCGGCACGTGGATCGTGCCCGGCCTGATGAACATGCACACGCACTACGGGCTCGTCCTGCCAGGCGCGCAGGGCGACGCGCTCGCCAACGAGACAGACGCCGCGCTGGCCCTCCGCATGGCCAGCAACGCCAGGCAGTCGCTCCTGAGCGGCGTCACCACCACGCGCTCCACGGGCGAGGCCAAGGGCGCGGACTTCGCGCTCCGCCGGGCCATCGAGCGCGGCGAGGCCGTGGGCCCGCGGATGTTCACGGCGGGGGCGACGCTGAACGTCACCGGCGGCCATGGCTGGAGCCCCGGCGACGAAGGCCTCGATTCGCCCGAGGCGTTCCGCCGCGCCGTCCGCCAGCGGGCCTTCGACGGCGCCGAGTGGATCAAGATCGCCATCTCGGGCGGCATCGCCGACACGCACGGCGACATCGCGGCCTCGCACATGACGAGGGACGAGGTGGCCGCCGTGACGGACATGGCGCACCGCCACGGGCTGAAGGTGACGGCGCACTCGGGATCGCCGGGCGCGACGCTCGAGGCCATCGAGGCCGGCCTCGACGGCGTGGAGCACGGCTACTTCCTCACCGACGAGGTCCTCGCGCGGATGGCGGCGAAGGGCGTATGGCTCGTGCCCACGATCGTCGTGGCCCAGCCCACGGTGATGGAGTTCTTCAGGAAGATCGGCTCGCCCGACTGGTATCTCGCGCGCGTGGCGTCGGTGGGCGAGGCGCACTTCCGGATGCTGCAGAGCGCCATCCGCCACAAGGTGCGCATCGCGCTCGGCACCGACCAGTTCCCGTTCGAGCCGAACGACGGCACGACGGCGACGGTGCGCGAGGCGCAGTACTACGTGCAGGCCGGGATGACGCCGCTGCAGGCGCTCCGCTCGGCGACCATCGACGCCGCGACGATGCTGGGCGCGGAGGATCGCCTCGGCAGCATCGAGCCCGGCAAGCTCGCCGACCTCGTCGTGACCGACGCGGACCCGACGGCCGACATCCGTGCGCTCCGTTCGATCCGGCTCGTGATGAAGGGCGGCGTCGTCTACCGCAGCGACCTCGCCCGCTGACGAACCGGCGAGGCGCCTGGATTCCGGCGGCGCGTGCGCGGTCGACTGGCGCGAGCGCGAGTGGGTGATAGGATCGGCCCGTGGATCGCGACTCGATTCGCCAGTTCGTGAGCCGCGACTGGGCGGCGATCGCCGGGTCGAAAGACCGCGGCTGGCGCGCGCTCAAGGCCGGGCGCTCCGCCGCGGACGTCCTCGCCGTCGCGGACCACCTGCGCACGCACGCGCAGCGGCTCCGGCCGGACTGGCCGAGCCGCCAGCACCGGCTCGACGATCTGCGGGTCCATCAGCGCGTCGGAGAGGCGCTGCGTGCCGTCGTCTGCCGGCCCCGCTGAGCTGCTGTCGGACCTCGCCGCGGCGCTGGCGGCGATGGGCGTCCGCTGGTACGTCTTCGGCGCTCAGGCTGCGCTGGTGTGGGGGCGCCCGCGCCTGACGACGGACGTGGACGTCACCGTCAAGTGCACGACCTCGACGGATCACCTGGTGCGGACGCTCGACACGGCCGGGTTCTCGCTTCGGATCGACGCGACGGAGACGTTCATCCGGTCGACACGCGTCGTACCGTTCGAACACCGGAGGTCGGGCCTGGCCCTCGATGTGGTCCTGGCCGGGCCTGGTCTCGAGGATCTGTTTCTCGAACGGGCCGTGCCCATCGACGTGGCTGGTGCTGTCGTGCCATTCATCAGCGCAGAAGATCTGATCGTCACGAAGCTGCTCGCCGGGCGGGAGAAGGACATCGAAGATGTCCGCGGCGTGCTGTCGGAGCGAGGAACCGACCTCGACGTCGACCAGATCCGGAGCACGCTTCGACTGCTCGAAGGGGCGTTGGGTCAGAGCGATCTGACGCCGGCGTTCGACGCCGAGATCGCTCGCTGGCGGCGATGAGGCCGGCGCACCCCACGCAGTCGCCGACCGCGGGCCTGGCGTGACGCAGCGCGTTCGCGTCGGCGCCGGCGCTCAGCGCGGCGGCTGGAATCCACTCGGCCTGACCCAGAAGCTCTCGCGCCAGGTGCCGCCCGGGGGGATCGCCTGCAGGTCCGCATACCGGCCGCGCGGCGCCATGTTCAACGCGTTCGTGATGGCGGCCATCGGCTCGATGCAGATGAAGTTGCGTTCGGCCGGCGGCGAGTCGCCCTGGCCGCCTCGGCCCCTGCCGGACGGGTTCGGCGCCCAGATGACGACGGACCTGAAGTTCGGACCCAGGACCACGTCGAGCTGCTGCGTCCGACCGCGGACGCTCGTCGTGGATCGCCCATCGGCGTCGCGGACGAGATCGCCGAACACGTCGTCCAGGTTGTAGTCGGCCAGTGGCGAGGCCGGCGGGAGGAGGGCGGAGGCGGCCTCGGTGGCGCCGGTCGGGAGCTTCCGGCCGTCGAGCAGCCAGCGCGTCCGGGCGCCGAGCGTCAGGCGCCACTCGTCACGCGGCGAGTCGGTGAGCTGGAAGTACGGATGGAAGCCGACGGCGACCGGCATCGGCTCGTCGCTCAGGTTCTCGATCGTCGTCGCCACTTCCAGCGCGCCGTCCGCCAGGCGGTAGGTCGTGGTGATGGTGTGGGCGAACGGCCACTGCCGCATCCATGCGGGCTGGCGGAAGAACTCCAGCCGGCTCGTGACCGACGCGCCCGAGGGCGTCGCGTCGACGGACACCAGCCGCCACTTGTCCGTCGTGGTCACGAAGCCGTGGATGGGGATTTCGCCGCGCACGTTCCCGAGGCTCATGTCGAAGGCGTGCCGGCGGCCGTTGGCGTGGAAGGCCTGCTCGTCCAGGCGGTTGATCCACGGCGCCATGAACGGAATGCCCGTCTGGCCCGGGCGGGCCTTGAACTCGTCCAGCGAGGCCTGCTGGAAGCGGAGCACGTTCTGCCCGTGCACCATGAACGCGGTGGCGATGTTGCCCACCGAGGGCACGACCGTGACGCTCGTGCCGGTCTGGCCGTCCCGCAGGTTCACGACGTCGCCGTTGCGAGCGGCGGCATAGCGGGGCGATGCCTGCCCGTCGGCCACCACCCGAGGCCCGAGTCCGACGGCCGCGCACGCGGCGAGGACGATGGCGACGAACCGCGGGCGGAAGGCGCTCATGGATGACGGGGGCTCAGGTGGTGCGCGCCTCGCGCCTGAAGCGTTCCATGGCCACCGACAGCTTGAGGCGGGCCGCCTCCAACTCGCGGTGCAGCTCCGGGCTCGCGTCGCCGGCGTCGGCCACGGCGCGTTCCAGCCTGGCCACGTCCCTCAGCAGCAGCACTTCCTCGGGTGCGCAGTTGGCGTTCTTCAGGACGGCGTACGCCGCCCTGAGGTGGTGTGGAAGGGCGAAATAGCCCTCGAGATCGACCGGTTGACCCGCGCCCGGCAGATCGTCGAATTCGCCGGCCTCCATGGCCGCCCGGATCTTCTGCTCCGCGATCTTCTCGAAGGGCATGTGGTGCGCCCGGGACTCAGCCGATGCTGACGAGCGAATACCCGCGCTCCTGGGCGCGCGTCACGGTCACCACGCCCGCGGGCACGAAGTGCGCCGGGCCAATGGGATTGGCCGTGATCTCCGTGTAGACGGCGTCCGGCTCCTGGCCCGTCTCCTTGGCGATGGCGCCCGCGTAGCGCCGCGTGGACAGGCTGCAGATTGCCAGCCGCATGCCCTGCTTCGCCAGGCCCTGGAGGCGTTCGGCGTGCACGTTGGTCGTCGGAATGGGGTGGGCCGCCGGGTCGTTGGCGGCCATGTTCGCTGCCAGGATCTTCCCGTATTTCGCCCACAGGCCCGTGCCGAAGGCGAAGGGCGCCGACCCGTGGCGCACGACGATCACCATTCCCAGGTCGCCGTCGGCCAGGCCGTACTGCTCCTTGTTCACGCGGTACCAGTTGGCGGCGAAGCCGACGGTCTCTCCGACGGTGTCCGACATCCAGCAGTCGAACACCACGCGATGCCCGGCCGGGGCCTGGTCGAGCCAGTCGTCCTGTGCGTGTCGCCGTGGACTGGCGCCGGACGGTGAGCGCTGCGCGGCGGCCGGCGAGCCGGCCGCGAACAGCGTGCCGACGCCGGTGAGAGCGGAGACGAAGGTGCGGCGGATCATGCGCGGATTATCGCAGACGAGCGCCGGGGCCACCAGGAGCGGCCGGCCCGCGCTTTGCGCGCCCGGCCCGTCGCTGTAGGATCTGCTGCGTTCGCCCCACGATCCCTCCCGAGTGACAGGACCCACGACCCCATGAACGCAGAACACGTGACCCTCCAGTCACGATCCCACGACCAGCTCGACCGCGGCGATCTGTCCCAGCTGGAGGACATCGGCTTCATGACGTGCATGACGCTGGTGCTGCTTGGCAACTACGCGCAGACCGGTCATTTCGGCGGGCCCCTGGCCTACACGCCGCTGAACGTCGTCACGCATCTCGCCGGCCGCCAGCGCGGCGGCCTGCACTTCGACTACCGGCGTCCCAAGCACCCGTACGCCGACAAGTTCATGCTGGCCGCCGGCCACTGCGCCCCGACGTGCTACGCCCTCTGGATCATCATGGGCGAGGCGCTCGCGAGGAAGTACGCCGCCACGGGCGATCGCCGGTACCACGTCGCGCCGGACCTCGGCATGCTGTCGGTCGATGCGCTCGGCTTCCGCCGAGGCGCCGGCGCCCTGGCGACCCTGCTCGAGGACCACGGCCTCAGCGACCACCCGCGGTTCGCGCAGGCCAAGGGCCGCGGGATCCGCACGTTGTCCGGCCATATCGAGTCCACCGACGTCACCAACGACGTCAACGGCGGGCCCTCGGGCGTCGGCGTGGCCGCGTCGGCCGGCAAGGCCGCGTTCTGGGACATCCTTGGCGCCGGCCTCGACTCGCCGAAGGTGATCGCCTTCGAGGGCGAGTTCGCGATGTGCGCCGGGCATGCCCAGGAACTGAAGACGCAGGCCTTGGCCGTCAAGGCCGGCAAGCGGCTTCGCGTCGTGCTGTCGGACAACAACGCCGGCATCGACGACGCGCTCATCGGCGGCGTGGTGTCGCGCCAGTTCGCGGACGCCTACGTGCTGCGCGATCAGTGGACGTCCTACGGCTGGAACGTCTTCACCATCGCCGACGGCCACGACTACGCCCAGATCCTCGACGCCTTTGACGCGATGGAGCGCTGGGATCCGGCGGATCGCCGGCCCATGATCGCCATCGCCAGGACGACCAAGGGCTACTGGCCGTCGCCCGTCGCCAACCAGATCGTGGGCTACCCGAGCCACCCGTACGGCTTCAAGATGAACGCCGACTACATCGTCGGGCTGGCGAAGACCTTCGAGGCGCGCTTCGGCGTGGCGTTCGAGGGCATGTCGTCGGGGCCGGTCACCGACCCGCGCGAGCGGCTGCTGCAGTTCAAGACGAACATCGACGTCGCGATGTCCGTGCTCGACAGGAACGGCCTCGGGGACTGGCTGGCGGACCGGCTCGTCGAGATGGGCGACCAGGTCACCGACATCCCGCTGCGCGTCGACGTCACGCGCGATCCCTTCCTGGACGATCGGCTCCAGGTCGCGAACCTGCCCGACGAACCGCAGGAGGTCTCGGTCGAGAACGCCGTGTCGGGGGCGAGCAAGACCGCCAGGATCGCGCTCTTCCGGAAGCCCGGGGACGCCGCCGGCGCGCGGCGCGCCATCTCCGAGATCATCAAGTGGCTGAACTACGTGACGGGTAACCGCGTGCTCACGGCCGCGGCGGACCTCTCGGAGTCGGTCAACCTCGAGCACGGCAGCTTCTGGGGCCATTACGACCCGGAGACGAACCCGCTGGGCACCCGGCTCAAGGCCGCGATCCAGGAGGCGGGCAACGCCTCGACGGCGATCGGCCTCGTCAGCCAGAACGCCTCGCCGGATCCGGACACGTTCGCCGGTGTCTGGGCGTTCAGCGGCACCTACGGCGCCTTCACGCCGCTGATGTACCTGCCGGCGCGAGTCTGGAGCCAGCAGAACCAGGACTCGAAGTTCAAGACCGGGGTCCTGCACATCCTGGCCGCCCACTCCGGCCCCGAGACCGCCGCCGACGCGCGCACGCACTTCGGCATCTTCGCGCCGCAGGTGTGGAAGCTCTTCCCGCGCGGCCAGATCATCAACCTGAGCTTCTGGGACTACAACGACGTCGCGCCCGGCTACTTCGCCGCCGCGGCCATCGCCGCCCGCGACAAGAAGGTCGGCATCATCGCCATCGAGGTCGCCAGGCCCGACCTGCCGGTGGCCGACCGCCGGACGTTCGCGGACCAGGACGTGCGCGCCGCTGCGAAGGGGCTGTACGTGATTCGCGACTTCGCGCCGGGCCCCCGACACGGCTACGTCGTCGTGCAGGGCGCCTACGCGACGTTCAACACGGTGAAGGTCCTGCCGCAGCTCGCGCAGGCCGGCGTCAACGTCAAGGTGGTGTCGGCAGTCAGCGAAGAGCTGTTCGACCGGCAGCCGGCGGCGTACCGTGAGTCCGTGCTGCCGCTCGGCGCCAGGCAGGACCTGATGTTCGTCACCGGCGGCACCAAGCGCGTCTTCCCGCTTCGCGACGTCGGCCCGGACGCCGACCGCTACTCACTGACGGCCGACTGGCACGACGAGTGGCTGACCGGCGGCCTCGAGCCCGACGTCATCGCCGAGGCGCATCTCGACCCAGCGTCGATCCTGGCCGGCATCACGCGCTTCGCCGAGGAGCGCCCGGCGCGGCTCGCGGCGCAGCGAGCGGCCCTCGACGCGCTGGCCTGAGACGGACGCCGAGCCGGCCGGGGGGCGATCCGCTCGGCCGGCGGAACCGCCACCCCGGGGGCGCCGCGGCTTCTCGAGCGGCTGGTTCGGGACCGCACGCGTCCTGCCCGCGCGTGCGAGCGCCGTCAGTCCTGTCCCGGCACGAGGCGCCGCAGCAACTCCTCGAAGTGCTGGATGACGATGAGCTGCGGCGGCGCAGCGTCCGGCGCTGGCACGTCTCTGAGCACTAGGAACCGCTGCCCGTCCGCCGACACATCGTACCGGGGACCTTCGCGGCTCGGCGTCAGCGCGCCGTCCTTCAATACCGCCGTCGGCGGCCTCGCGCCCCACGGCGTCCCGCTCTCCACCCCGACGCGCATCAGCGCGCCCGTGGGCGACACGTAGAACAGTTCCCGCCCGTCGCGCGCCCAGACTGGCTCGGTGCCACCACCGGTGGACACCTGCCACCGCCCGCTCGCCACATCCGGATACGGGCGCACGTAGATCTCGACCGTTCCCGAGTCGTTCGCCTGGTAGGCGAGCCACCGGCCGTCGGGCGATACCACGCCGTTGTCTTCGATCGCGGGCGTCCGCACGAGCGGCGTCACCGTGCGGCTCCCCGCCAGCTCGATCTGCATGATGTCGAAACCGGTCTGGGGAGACCTTTCCGTGAAGAGGAGGCGCGTCCCGTCCGGGGTCACACCGCTCGCGTACTGCTCGTTCGGGCTCGTCGTCAGTCGCTCCGCCGTCCCCGTCCCGTCTGCCGCCTGCGCGTAGAGGTTGCGCACGCCGTCCTGGTCGGAGCTGAAGAACAGGCGGCGGCCGTCAGGCGCCCAAACGGGAAAATACTCCCGACCCGGCATGAAGGTCAGGCGTGTCAGCGTCTGGAGCGCCACGTCCCCCACCCAGAGGTCCTCGTTGAAGACGGCAACGGCCAGACGGCTGCCGTCCGGGCTGAGCCTCGGCTGCACGTACTCGGCCGGTGGCGCGGCGAAGGCCGTCTCCCGCCCGAGACGGTCCACCCACGCCAGCGTCCGCCGCTCGGTCCCACCGGCGCCCGCCCGCACGTAGGCCAGCGTGCCATCCGCCGCCACAGCGGCCTGGACGCCCCCGACCGCAGGGGGATTCACGCTCGTCACCACGTCGGGCACCACGGGCACCGGTGTGCCGCGTGTGGTCCGTGTCTGCGGGTCGAAGGCGACGGCGCGCAGCGTGCCGCCCGCCGCATACACCAGGTACCCCGCCGGTCCGGCGCCGGTCGACCGGCGTGCCACGTACTGCGCATGGCTGCCGCCGCGCAGCACTACCGCATGCGTCCCGGTGGCGAGATCGAGCACGGCAATCTCGGCCGCGCCCGCGTCTCCCGTCGCCGAGGTGATGGTGAAGAGCACCGCGCCGCCGCCTGGCAGCGCCTCCGGCCAGGCGTGGTCCTCTTCGCCCTGCGTGCGGTCCGGACGCGTCAGCACCGTGACCGCGCCGCCGTCGGCCGCTACCTGCTGCAGTCCGGTGCCTGGCGCGGCGGTCGCAAACACGATGGTGTCGTCGGGCAGCCAGACGGCGCCGCGCGAGAAGCCGTCTTCCTGGGCCACGGTGACGGCCGGCCCACCGGTGATGGCCACCTTCCTCAGGATGCGGTTGGCTTCGACGAAGCCCACCCACTGGCCGTCGGGCGAGACGAACGGGTTCCGCCCGCCGACAGTGCCGAGCGAGACAGGGTCCAGGCTGTCCAGGGCGCGGCCCACGAGGCTCTCGCCGCCCATATAGACGATGCGCGCGCCGTCGGGCGTGATGGCGATGGATCGATCGCCGGGGCTCAGCCCGAGTGGCGCCGCGGGAGGGATTGGGATGGCCGTCTGAACGACAGGCGGCGGCGCGGAGCGCGTCGCCAGCCACATGCCGCCGGCCGTCGCGCCGACAGCGACGAGCGCGACGGCGGCGACGAACGCCATCCGCGCTCGCATGACGCGCCCGACCTCGGCGCGGGCGGACGTCACGGCGGCGTCGACGCGGGTCTGGACACCCGCATCGTCCAACGCGGGGCTGGCGCCGGGCGTCAACGCCTCCTCGATCTCCAGCCGCGCGTCGGCCGCCGAGTCCATGCGGCGCTTGCGGTCCTTTGCCAGACAGCGGCGCAGCAGCGTCCGGATCGGCGCGGGTGTCGTCGACGGGAGCATCGTCCAGTCGGGTTCCCTCGTCAGCACGGCCGCGAGCGTGTCGGAGACCGTCGCCCCGTCGAAGAGGCGCCTGCCCGTGACCATCTCGTAAAGCACGACGCCGAAGGCCCACAGATCCGCCCGCCGGTCCACCATCGTGCCGCGCGCCTGCTCCGGCGCCATGTACGCGGCCGTTCCGAGGATGATGCCCGCCGCCGTCATGGCGGGCGACGTGATCGTGGGCGACAGCGAGGCATTCGCCGCCGAGGCCCCGGCGGGGTCGAGCGCCTTGGCCAGGCCGAAGTCCAGCACCTTCACGGCGCCGTCGGGCCGCACCTTGATATTGGCGGGCTTGAGGTCGCGATGGACGATGCCCTGCTCGTGCGCGGCTTCCAGCGCTTCGGCGACCTGCCGGGCGATCGGCAGCGCCTCCTCGATCGGGATCGCGCCGCGCGCGAGCCGCTGCGACAGATCCTCGCCCTCGACGAGCTCCATCACCAGCGCCGCGACGCCGTGGCTCTCCTCGAGACCGTAGATGCCCGCGATGTGCGGATGGTTCAGGGCGGCGAGGGTCTTCGCTTCGCGCGTGAACCGCGCCACGCGGTCGGCGTCGTGGACGAACGCGTCGGGCAGGATCTTGAGGGCGACGTCGCGATCGAGCCTGGTGTCGCGTGCGCGCCACACCTGGCCCATGCCGCCCTCGCCGATCGGGCCGGTGAGGGCGTATGCTCCAAGCCGGGTGCCGGGCATGAGCGGCATCGCTGCGGCGGATTATACGGTCCGTCTGGGCGTGCTAAGGTGCCGCCATGCGTCTCCTGCTCGCTGCCCTCGTGAGCGCCCTGTTGGCCGCGCCCTCATTCGGCTCCGAGGGCTACGGCCGGGTCGCCTTCCCCAATTCGGGAGCGCCCGCCGCGCAGGCGGACTTCCTCGCCGGTCTCGCGCTGTTGCACGACTTCGAGTACCCGGCGGCCATCGCGTCGTTCAAGCGCGCCCAGACGGCGGACCCCGGCTTCGCGATGGCCTACTGGGGTGAAGCCATGGCCCACACCCACCAGGTGTGGATGGAGCAGGACCTCGACGCGGCCAGGGCCGTGCTCGGGCGGCTGGGCCCCACCGCCGCCGCCCGGCGCGCCAAGGCGGGCACCGAGCGGGAACGCGCGTACATGGACGTCGTCGAGGTGCTGTACGGCGACGGCTCGAAGGACGACCGGGACTTCCGGTTCGAGGACGCGATGGCGGCGCTGCACGCCAGATACCCCGACGACGTGGAAGCGACAGCGTTCTACGGACTCGCCATCCTGGGGACCGCGCACGCGGGCCGCGACATCCCGACCTACATGCGCGCGGCGGGCGTCCTCGAAGAGGCGTGGCTGACCCACCAGGAGCATCCAGGCCTGCTGCACTACCTGATTCACTGCTACGACGATCCCACGCACGCGCCGCTCGGCCTCAGGGCCGCGCGCCTCTACGCGAAGGTCGCGCCCGATGCGGGCCACGCGCAGCACATGACGTCGCACATCTTCCTGGCGCTCGGCATGTGGCGGGAGACGGTGGACGCGAACCTCGCCGCCAATGCCGCGGTGCGACGCATGCGTGGGGCCGATCCAGGCTGCGGGCACTATCCCACGTGGCTCGGGTACGCCTATCTCCAGCTCGGGCAGGTGGATCGTGCGCGCGAGGCGCTCTCGGGTTGCCACGCCCGCGCCTCGTCGTCACCCGACGCGGCGATGGTGATGTCGATGGATCCCGACAACAGCCGCGCGGGTTCGCTGGCCAACATGCGGCTGCGGTACCTCGTCGACACCGCCGACTGGAACGGCGAGGCCGCCCGCATGGCCCTTCCGCCGAATGCCGGCCCGGGCGCCCGCCTCGACTTCGCCTTCGCCGACGCCCTCCGTGCGATCGGACTGAAGGACGCCGCCGGCGCACGCCATGGGCTGCCGCGTCTCCAGGCGGCCGCACGCGAGGTCGTGGATCTCGAGACACGGCGCGGGGACTCGGATCCGACCTATCGCGTACGGCCCGACATCTTCGTTCTGGAGGTCGAGGGTCTGCTGGCGGAGCTCGAGGGGGATGTGGACGCGGCCCGCGCGAAACTGGCCGAAGCGGCGGGGAAGGAGCAGACGCTGCCCATGGCCTTCGGCCCTCCGACGATCGACAAGCCGACACTCGAGCTGTTCGGGGAATTTCTCGCGCGGCAGGGGAGGCTGGACGAGGCGCGCACCGCATTCGAGCGCGCGCTCGCCAGGACGCCGGGCCGCCGCCTGGCTGTTCAGGGGCTGGAGGCGACCCGCACCGCGCGTCAGTGACGGTTCCGGGCGTCGCGATCCCGCGTCGGCACGCCAAGAGGCTCGGCCCGTACGAGAGGAGCGGGAGCGACGTGCTCCACGGCACCGACGAACCGAACGACGGCGCCTAGCGACCGTGCGGTCCCGGCCGCCAGGGCCTACGCCGCCTTGTAGCTCGCCAGCGCGGCCAGCGGCTTCGTGTCGAACCCTGCCGCGAAGTCCCGCACGACGCCCAGGTTGTCGACGCCGCTGCCTTTCACGGTCACGACGAAGCGGTTGGCCACCAGCAGCGTCACCATGCCGTCCTTGCTGACGTCGTCCCAGTTCTCGACGCCCGGCGTCCCGGCGATGGTCGCCGACTTGGCCTCGGTGCGCCCCTCCAGGTTCTCGGAGTAGCCCGACGTGAGATTGGCCACGGCCCGCGCGAAGATGCCCGAGTCCGTGACGTCGACGCTGAGCGTCGTTCCGCCCCTCGAGTACGTGGTCTTCGCGGTCGACATCGCCATCTCGCCCGTGACCGCGTTGGTCTCCGCAGCGGCCATCGTCCATCCGCTCACCGGGACGAGCGCCGCCGCCAATTGTGCCGGTGGGACCAGGTCCGCTTCGGCGATGAGGGCCGGGCGTGAGCTGCACCCGGCGGTGCCGATGGCCAGGGCCAGGACCACGGTGATGACGTCGTAACGCATGGCTCTCCTCCCGCCTACTCGACGCCGAAGGCCAGCAGCACGTTCCCGGGGCGCCCGCGCCACCGGCCGTAGCCCGATCCCGCGAACACCATGCCGCCGGCGATCGTCGGACCGGCGCCGTCGATCGATCCGCCGGCCGCGGGCACGCCGTTCACGGTCGTGAACTCGCGTGCCGTCTCCACGTCCCAGATGATCTGCCCGCTGGCCGCGTCGTACGCGCGCAGGTGGCCGTCGACGGCGCCCGAGAACACCACGCCGGGAATGACGCTGATGGCCGCCGACTGCGCGCTCGAGCAGCCCGGGCCCGTGGTGCAGGCGGGCGGGGGCGCGGGCGTGTGCCAGATGCGCTCGCCGCTGCCGATGCCGATGGCGTGCAGGCCGCCCGCGTTCGGCAGCAGCACGTCCGACACGGGCACGTACATCACGCGGTCGTCGGCGGCCGAGCCCCACTCGATCCCTCCGAGCATGCCGCCCTGGCCCGCGCGGTACTTCCAGAGCACGGCGCCCTTGTTGTCCGGATCGAGCCCGTAGGCCACGCCGGACTTCTGGCCGATGACGAGGATTCTGCGGCCGCCGGGCAGCGTGCGGAGGATGGGCGAGTTGCCGAAGTCGAAGTCCGGGCCGACCTCGTCGGGGCAGTTGCCGTTGCCGGCGCGGCAGCCGATCACGAAGACGTCGTCCGGCGTGACCTGCGACGTCCACTGGATGGCGCCGGTGTCGAGCGCCATGGCCAGCACCGCGTCGCTCGTCGGCGCGGCCGGCTCCGTGTAGGCGTTGCCCGTCGCCACGTACAGCAGGTTCCTGGCGGTGTCCACGGTCGGCGACGCCCAGATGGCGGCGCCCGCCGGTTTCCAGAGCGGCGTGCCCGCCTCGTTCTTGCCGACGATTGCCGGCGCCTCGGGAATCGTGTAGCTCTTCCAGGCCTGCCTGCCGGTGGCGGCGTCCAGCGCCACGACGCTGCCGCGGAACGTGCAGCACGGGTAGTCGGGCCGGGCGCCCGGCCCTTCTTCCACGGACGACACCGGCACGTAGAGCCGCCCGCCGCTGAGGGCCGGTGCGCCCGTGATCCGGGCCGACGCGTGGTCGTCCACCTTCGCCTTCCACACGAGCGCGCCCGTGACGGCGTCCACGGCGTAGACGTTGGCGCGGAGGTCGCCGAAGTAGGCGGCGTGACGGACGGGAGTCGATCCGGCGATCGGCCCGATGCTGATCGCGCTCCTGACGGCGGCGTCGCTCTTGAACTGCCAGCGGATGCAGCCGGTGGCGGCATCGAGTGCGTACACCATCCCGATGTCGGTGCCGACGAACACGCGGCCGGCGACGACGGTCGGCTGTCCGCTCATCGTCACGGCGCCCGGAACACCGAAGGCCCACTTCAACGTCAGGGACGGCACCGTCCGGGCCGTGAGGCCCGCGGCCGCCGCCGTCTGGAACCGCGAGTTGGCGGGGCCGTTGCCCCACCCGTTCCACTGCGGCTGGGCGGCAGGGTCGAAGCGCGGCACGGGGCCCGTGCACAGGCCGCGCTGCGGATCCGCCGCCGGCGCCGTGACCGTCGAAAGATAGGCGGCGACGGCCGATCGCTCGGCCGCGTTGAGCCCCTTCGCCATCGCCGCCATCATCCCGCCCGGCTCGATTGCGGCCGCGATCTGCTCGCGCGTCATCTTCGACAACGTGGCGCGGGGAGGCGTCCGGGCCGCTTCGGGCGTCCCGGCCGCGGCGTCGTGGCAGGAGGCGCACCGCTGCCGGTAGAGCGACAACCCGGGGTTGCCGAACGCCACGTCCTGGGCGCTCGCGGAACCCCCGCCCCAGACGGACATCGCCAGGACGACGGCGACCAGCGTGACCCTCGTGCGCGTGCCCTGCGTCATCACTCCGCCTCCACCGAATCGCCCGTCGTCGCACCGGAGACGGGCAGGCCCGGCGCCCCGAAGCGCCGGGAGAGCATATCGCAGCGACCCCTCCGGGCGGTGACGGCGCTCGGCGTGGTGGCCGTCAGGGCACGACGACGATCTGGGCCGGTGTCGCGGCGCTCGTGCCGCAGGGTCCGACCGAGGTGACCGACAGCGTGTAGGTGCCGGGCGGCACGGGCACCGCAAGGGAACGCTGCGTCGTGTGGAACGCGATCGGGGTGGGCGTCGACGCGAACACGGCGTATTCCATGACCACTGCGCCGGACGCGGGCGGCACCCAGTCGAGATAGAGCCGCCCGTGCTGGGTGCTCGCGCTGAACGCCGCCGGCGGCAGCGGCGGAGTGGTGCACGCGCCGGGGAACGTCAGCGTCACCGGTGCCGAGGGTGGACTGACGGCGGTGCCATTGAGCGCGGCCACGGTGAACGTGTAGGTGCCGTCGGGCACGCCGGGGAAGTAGAAGTACTCGCTGAGCGGCAGATCCACCGACGCCGTCAGCGCGCCGGATACGCTCAGGCGGATCCCGGTCGGCGGCGCATCGCTCCAGCTGTTGGTCCAGGACAGCCCCAGCACGCCGCCGATCGCGGTGCCGAGCAGGTTGACTGGGGCGGCGGGGGCCGGCGTGGTGTTCACCGTGATCTGGATGGACGCCGACGCGGCGAGGCGGATCGGACCGGCCATCCCCACGACGCGCACGAAGAAGGCGCCGTCCGGGGCGTCGAACGTGACCTGCGTGGCCGCCCCGCCCGTGGGCACGCTGGCCAGCACCTGCGAACTCCCCGCCAGGCCGCCTTCGATCAGGTAGTCGGTGGGCACGAGCCCGGCCGCCGGCGCGACCCAGGCGAGCGTCACGGTCCGGCCCGTGCGCGAGACGACGCGCAGATCGGTTGGGCCGCTCGCGGTGCCACTGTGTGCCTGCACGGGAGCGGACGCCGTTCCGACGCCCGCCGTGTTCACGCTGCGGACGGCGAGGGAATACATGGTGCCGTCGGTGAGGCCGGTGATGTCGAGGGGCGAGGCCGCACTCGCGGGACTGCGGGGCGTCCAGGTGAGGCCGCCGTCGAGCGAGTACTCCAGGTTGGTTGGCACGAGGGCGGGATCGACGGACGGAGGCAGGGTGACGTCCACCGACAGCGTGCCCGGCCCTGGCGCCACGCCCG
The DNA here is from genome assembly GCA_041394705.1 of Vicinamibacterales bacterium. GTDB lineage: Bacteria > Acidobacteriota > Vicinamibacteria > Vicinamibacterales > UBA2999 > CADEFD01. The sequence continues at coordinate 205,208 of JAWKHS010000011.1, read as the reverse complement.
CGATGGCCGGCGCCGCCGGCGTGGCACGCCACCGCAGCGACTCCGGCACCGAGTAGCCGAGCGCCGTCTGGAACCACACGGCGACGGCGTTGCCAGCGGCGTCGAACGCGACGTCGGCGTTGTACGCGGACTGGTCCACGGCCGTGAGGTTGGTGTCCGCCGTCCATTGGTCCGACGCGGCGCTGTACCGCGCCGCCAGCAGGCGGATTCCCGGACTGGCCAGCGACTGGCTCCACACGACGGCCACGTTGCCGAGCGCATCCACGTCGAGGGCTGGCGGCCCGTACGCGTACCCGGTGGTCTGGCCTGGCAGCGGGGCTGCCGGGGTCCATCCACTGCCGGAGTACTGCGAGGCGTGAATCCAGCGGGGTATCGACGTTCGCACGCCCAGGCCGGTGTTCACCCAGGCGACGGTGATGCGCCCGGAGGCGTCGATCGCAGACCGGGGACTGTCGTTGGAGAGGCCGAGCGAGTACAGCGCGGTCGGCGCGATCCAGCCCGCACCCGGAACGTATCGCGCGGCCTGGATCGTGTTGTCGTGGCTCCACGTCGCCACGCCTTCCCCCGCGTCGTTCATCGCCAGCTTCGCACCGACGGGGCCATTACTCGACAGACCAGTCGCGAGATCGACCACTGCGCCCCACGACACCGCCATGGCGTCGAAGCGCCGCGCCTGCAGGGTCGTGCCCGACTGCCACAGGACGAGCACGTTGCCGGCGGCGTCGATCGCGACGTCCTCCGTCCAGATGGCCGTGGCGATCTGTTCGACGGCCGCCCACCCGGTGGCCGGCGCATAGCGCAGGCAGTAGAGACCGGACGCGGTGCTCCAACAGGCGACGCCGCGGCCGTTGCCGGACATGGCGATGGCGCCCGACTGATACAGGAAGTCGTACGTGAGATCCACGGGCGCCCACGCGGCGCCGGCCGCGTCGTAGCGCGCCAGGTGCGCGATGTACGGCGTGCTGATCGGATTCGTTTGCCACAACGCGAGGGCGTTGCCGGCTCCGTCCACCGCGACGTCGCGCGCCCACGCCGAACGTTCCCGGTTCGAGAGCGTGAGGGGCGTGCTCCACCGGCCGGTCGTCACGTCGAACCGGGCGGTGTTCACCACGGGCCCCGTGCCGTAGATCGTGGGGCCCCGATCTGTCCAGAGGGCGACGGCGTTACCCGCGGCATCGACGTCGACGTACGGCGTGTAGACGCCCGGACCCGTCGACGCGATGCCCGACAGCAGGTCGGGCGTCGCGCCCCACCCCTCCTGGGCGCGGGCGTCCTGGGCCGCCAGTAGGAGCAGGCCCACGAGCAGCGAGGCCACTGCGACGTATCGACGGTCGCGTTCCATGGCGGATCCTCCAGACGTCAGTCGATGCGGACCGGCTGACGCGGGTCCGTGGAGGGGGGCCGTCGCGCGATTATCGCTCCGGACGGTCGTGCGTCGACCGTCGACCTGGCGGGGACTGCGCGCCGGGCCGCGCATGTTGCTACGATGCGCGGAGTCATGTTCATCGGCCATTACGCGCTCGGATTCGCCGCGAAGCGCGCCGCGCCCACGGTCTCGCTCGGGCTGCTGTTCCTGGCCGCCCAGTTCGCCGATCTGCTGTGGCCCACGCTGGTCCTCGCCGGAATCGAAGTGGTGCGCATCGTCCCCGGCGAGACGGCGATGACGCCGCTGGAGTTCGTGCGCTATCCCCTGTCGCACAGTCTGGTCACGCTGGTCGTGTGGGGACTCGTCGTCGGGATGGCCTATCGGCTGCTCCGTCGCGCCGCGTGGCGCCCGGTCGTCATCGTGGCGGCCCTCGTCGTCAGCCACTGGGTGCTCGACTGGCTCACCCACGCGCCCGACATGCCGATCGGACCCAACGACCTCCTGCCCAAGGTCGGCCTCGGGTTGTGGAACCACCCGTGGGTCGAAGTGCCGCTCGAAGTCGGGATGTTCCTGGCCGGCGTCTGGATGTACGCCTCCGCCACGACGCCTGTCGATCGCACGGGGAGCCGCGCGCTCTGGGCGCTCGTCGCGTTCCTGCTCGTGGTGCACGCCGCGAACATGCTCGGCCCGCCGCCCCCAAGCGTCGCCGCGGTGGCCTGGTCGGCCCAGCTCCTGTGGCTGCTCGTGCCGTGGGCGTACTGGATCGACCGGCACCGGACGGCCGTCCCGGCGTAGGTCACGGCGCGATCGGCTGATGGCGGCGTCTGCAGATCCACCCCGGCCGTGCGGGCGTGGCGGCGGGCGTATACTCGCCCGACCCCTTCCCCAAGGAGCAGCCATGCGAACTCGCGCCGGCCGGATCTTCTGCTTCGCGGTGATCGTTCATGCAGCGGCCCTCGTGGCCCCCCTCCAGGCGCAGGTGCCGCCGGGGTGCGTGAGCGGGACGCTGCCCAGTCACGCGCTCTCGCTCTTCTGCGTGCCGCCGACGTGGAACGGCCAGCTCGTGGTGTTCGCGCCGGGCTACACCGCGCCGCAGCTGCCCCTGGGCTTCTACCAGCTCACGACGCCCGACGGCGTCTCGCTGCCGGGGCTCGTCGAGAGCTTCGGCTATGCCTTCGCCACGACGTCGTTCCGCCAGAATGGCCTGGCCGTCCTCGAAGGCGTGGACGACATCCGCGAGCTGGTGGCGGCCTTCTCGGCCACCTACGGCCCTCCGGCCCGCACGCACCTCACGGGCGTGTCGGACGGCGGCCTCGTGGCCACGTTGCTGGCCGAGCGCTTTCCCAGCGAGTTCCACAGCGCGCTGGCCGCGTGCGGGCCGATCGGGTCCTTCCGCGCGCAGCTCAACTACCTGGGCGACTTCCGCGTGCTCTTCGACTACTTCTTCCCCGGCGTGATCCCGGGCTCGCCCGTGGACATCCCGCCCGCGGTCGTCGCCCAGTGGACCACCGTGTACGTGCCCGCGATCTCGGCCGCCCTCGCCGCGAATCCCGGCCGCGCCCTGGAACTGATGCGCGTCTCTCACGCCGCCTACGATCCGGCCGACCCGTCGACGGTCCTGCAGAGCGCGCTCGGGCTGCTCGCCTACAACGTCCTGGGCACCAACGACGCGAGCGCCAAGCTGGGCGGCAGCCCGTACGGCAACGTGGGCCGCTGGTACTTCGGATCGTCGAACGACCTGCGGCTGAACCTCCGCGTCCGCCGATTCCTCGCCTCGCGGAGCGCGCTGAACAACCTCGGGCCGTACGAGACCGATGGCGACCTGGCGATCCCGCTGGTCACCCTCCACACCACGCGGGACGAGATCGTGCCCTTCGCGCACGAGCTGCTGTATTGGCCCAAGGTGGACCTGACCGACCGGGGCCTGTTCGTGCCCGTGCCCGTCGACCGCTATGGACACTGCAACTTCACCGCGACCGAGATCGGGCTGAGCTTCCTGTTCGCGGTCGGCCTGCCCTGATTCCCCCGGGCGGCGCGGGATTCCCCGCGATGCGGGCCGCCGTGCGGCGGCCCGCGCGTGCCGTCGTCGCGCGCAAACGCGGCCCGCCCGCTGGCTCACGGTTTGCTCCTGCCCTTCACGCCACGCGTGTCGGCATCCGTGGCGGACGACGAGAAGGAGCACACCATGGATCGGCGCGAGGCGCTTCGACTGTTGACGGTTCCGGCCCTGCTGCCCGCGCGCAGCCCGTTCGCCTGGGCCGGTGAGCCCGGGGTTGGCGGCGCCGCCGTGCAGGCCCCAGACGTCGAGCTCGCGCTCACCGCCGCGCCGGCGGAAGTCGCGGTGCTGCCAGGGCGTCCCACGCGCGTCTGGCAGTACACGGCGTCGGTCGTGAAGGGGCCGGCCTCCACGGTGCAGGCGCTGCCGGGCTCCTACCTGGGGCCCGTGCTGCGGTTCCAGCGAGGCCAGAAGGTCCGGATCCGCTTCCGCAACCGCCTCGACGAGGCGTCCATCGTGCACTGGCACGGCCTCGACGTGCCCGAAGCCGCCGACGGCCATCCGCGGCTCGCGGTGGAGGCTGGCCAGGACTACGTCTACGACTTCGAGGTCGTGAACCGCGCCGGCACCTACTGGTACCACCCGCATCCGCACATGCGGACCGGCGCGCAGGTGTACCAGGGCCTCGCCGGCCTCGTCCTCGTCTCCGATCCGGAAGAAGAGGCCCTCGGCCTGCCGGGCGGTGATGCCGAGCTGTTCTTCGTCCTGCAGGACCGGCGCTTCGACGACGCGAACCAGTTCGTGTACGCGGGCGGGGGGGCGACGGGCGCGCCCCCGGCGGGCGGCATGCGCGGCCGCGGCATGGGCCGCATGGGCGGGCGCGGCGGCGGCATGGGCATGGGGATGGGCGGCGGCATGGACGCCATGATGGAGACCATGAACGGCTGGTTGGGCGACCGCATGCTGGTCGGCGGCCGGCCGCGTCCCGAACTGCGCGTGGACCGCCGCACTTATCGCGTGCGGCTCCTGAACGGCTCGAACGCCCGCGTCTACAAGCTGGCGTGGAGCGACGGCACGCCGTTCCTCGTGCTCGGCGGCGACGGTGGGCTGCTGGAGCGGGCCCGCTCGCGGCGCGTCCTCACGCTGGCGCCCGGGCAACGCGCCGACGTGCTGCTGGATCTCTCCAGCCGGCCGGCGGGCACGACGCTCGCCCTGCGCAGCCTGGAGTTCCCGGCGTCGGCGGTCGGCCGCGTTGGCATGATGGGCGAGACTGCGCCGGTGCCGCAGGGCGCTCCGCTCGATCTCCTCACGCTCACCACCTCCAGCACGACGGGGCCGCGCGTGACAGTGCCGGATCGCCTGTCGGCGCCGCCCCTCGCGTGGCGCCCGGTGCCATCGGCCCCCGTCCGGCGCGTGCCCCTCACCTTCATGCGGATGGAATGGCTCGTGGACGGCCGGACCTTCGAGATGGACGGCGTGGCGCCCGGGGAACGCGTGGCGGCCGGCTCGACGCACGTCTGGGAGTTCCGGAACGAGCCGAACCCGATGGGCATGGCCATGGCGCATCCGCTGCACGTCCACGGCACGCAGTTCCGCGTGCTGTCACGGACCGGGGCGCCGGACAACCCGCTGGCCGAGGGCTTCAACGACACGGACGCGACGGACACGGTCGTCGTCCTGCCGGGGGAGACGGTGCGCGTGCAGTTGACGTTCTCGCGCTACCCCGGGCTGTACCTGTACCACTGCCACATCCTCGAGCACGAGGACATGGGGATGATGCGGAACTTCCGCATCACCCCCGCGTGACCGGCGTCAGGAGGGGGACGCCGCCACGAGGTCGTGGTGGTGGGCGCAGATGGTCCGCAGCGTGTCCACCAGCGGATCGCTCGTCGCCAGTTGCGGCGTCTGCACCACCACGTCGTTGATCGACAGCATCCCGAGCAACTCGCCGGCGAGGCCCACCACCGGCAGGCGCCGCACGCGGTGCTGCCGCATGAGCGCCAGGGCGTCGGTCAGGCGATCGGCGGGCGTGCACCGGATCACGTCGGAGGACATGACGTCACCGACCTGCAGATCAGCCGCCCGGCAGCCCCGCGTCCCGAGCGCGACGGCGATGTCGCGATCGGTGATGACGCCGACCACCGCGTCCCGGTCGTCCACCACCGGCACGATGCCGCAGTCCCCGGTCCACATGAGGCCGACCGCGTCGGCCAGGCTCGCCGACGGGCGGCACGACAGGACGCCGCCCGTCATCACGTCTTGCACCATCATGACCAGCCTCCTCACGGCATCAGCCCGCGCGTGGGCGTCACCGGCTTGTGTTCGAAACGGAATCCCAGGCTCACCGTGGCGACCACCACGGTGTCCCCGCGCCCGTCGCCGCGGACCAGGAGCGCCCGCACGTCGGGACGCACCACGACGTTGCGCGACAGCGGCAGTTCCATGCCGGTGCCGACGACGAAGGTCGGATCGGTGAAGGTCACGCGATCCGCGAACGGGTTGGCGGACGCGCGCACGCGCCGGCCGTAGAACTCCGGCAGCGCCGGCCCGGAGGCCGGACGGAAGGTGCGGCGGTGCACGCCGAGCCCCCCGATCAGATACGGCATCACGCTGTCGCGGCGGCCGCCGAGGCCGACGACGGCCGCCAGCTCGGCGGCCCACGCATCGGGGTGCGTCCCGCGATCCAGCCAGCGTCCGGCGCCCTCGAGCGCCAGGTTGGGCGTGAACTCCCAGCGGGCGGACCCGCCGAAGACGGCGCCCGTGTCCTTGTCGGTGTTGGAGACGCCGCCGGTGACGGCGAGCGAGGTCGCCTTCTCGACGGGCGCCGATTGGGCCATCGCCGGCCCTGCCCAGGCGACGGCGAGGATGGCGACGATCAGTGTGGTACGCATGATGACCTCAGTAGCCGGGCGTCAGGCTGAACTGGTAGACCCAGCCGCGCCCCGGCCGGTTGAAGGGTCTGGCGGCGCTGAACTGCACCACGGCGAAGCCGAACGCGTTGACACGCGCGGCGACGCCGGCGCTCGACACCCAGTCCCGCGTGCCGCCGAATCCCGCGGGCGAGGTGCCGTCGTCCCAGGCCACGCCGCCGTCGGCGAAGAGCGCGAGCTCGACGGGGAGCGGCCCGTACATCCCGCTCTTCAGGCCGAAGGGCCGGAGGAGCGGCATCCGCAGCTCGAGGTTGCCCACGAGCATGCGCGACCCGAACAGGCGATCGAACACCGGGCACCCCTCTGCGTCGCATTCCTCGGCGCGGAAGGAGCCCACGTCGTAGCCGCGCACGAGCTCCGGGTACCCGAGGAAGAGCGGCGCCAGCCGGTTGTCGCTGCCGCCGCCGCCGTAGCGGCCGTAGTGCATGAGGCGCGCGGCGATCGTGTAGAAGGGCGCCGGCATCACGTAGCGCCGGTAGTCGGCCAGGAGCCCGGTGTAGCGGATGGTCCCGAACGTGGGCGACACCTCGAAGCGGTAGCGCTGGCCGAGCACGGGTCCGGTCGCGCCGAAGGACGTCCGGTCGTAGACCATGGCCGCCATCGAACGCTGCAGCGTCAGCCCGGGGAAGTCGCGGGACGTCTGTTCGTCCAGGACGTCGTTCCCGTTCACGGTGGCGATGGTGCGCGTGTGCTCGGTGAAGCTGTAGCGCTGCACGCCGGCGCCGAACTCCACGCGGCGCGACTGGCTGAAGGGGTACGACGCCACGCCCGACATGGCCTGCAGCGTCTGGCGGGAGATGACCTCCTGCGTCACGGCCGCGGTCTGGCCGTTCACCGACGTCGCGCCGCCCGTGACGTAACCCCAGCGGTAGGGCGACTGCTCGGCCGTGGCCATCCAGTTCCAGCGGTGCGACCGGTCCGCGTAGCTGACGGCGCCGCCGAGATCCTTGTACGAGAAGGTGCTGTCCAGCGTGGTGCTGGCCTGGAAGGCCGTGAGCAGGGACTTGTCGCCCAGCATGTCGCTCCACAGGAACGCGATCTGCCCGGAGGCGAAGCTGCCGAAGCGGTCCAGGCCGACGCCGACGCTCGGCTGCACCACGGCGTCCAGCCCGAAGCGCGATTGGTACGGCATGTCGTCGAACCCCGCCGCCGACGCCGGCAGGCCCGTGGTCGCATCGGCCAGGTAGGTCGCGACCTCGTTCGTGCGCCGATCGGCCGGCGGCAGGATCGCCGCGTCGTCACCGGCGAGGGATCGGGCCACGGCCGGCAGGTCCGACGAGGACTGCAGGAAGAGCCGGAGCGCGTTGCCGTCGACGGCCGTGAACGCCAGGCGTCCGGCGGCCGGGGCCGACGACAGCGCCGGGCTCGTCGGGGTGATGCCGGCGACGCCCGTCGTGATGTCGGTGGCCGGGGCGACGGCGCCGCTGGCCGTGTCGAGCCGCCACACGTTGGGGACGCCGCCGCGCGTGCCGATGAAGAACAGCCGCGCGCCGGCCGGATCGGCCCACTGGGGATTCAGCATGTCCCCGTCCCACGGCCCGGTCAGCCGCGCCGCCGCGCCGTCGGCGACGAGGACGCGCGCCAACTGGTACGGGCCGGCCGCCTCACGCGACAGATTCGTGGTGAAGCGGTCGGTGGCCACCACGATCGACCGGCCGTCGGGCGCCCACAGCGGATGGAGCTCGGCGTACGCGTCGTTGGTGAGGGCGCGGGTCTCGCCCGTCGCCACCGTCGTCACGAACAGGTCGTAGCGTCCGCGGTGCATGCCCACGAAGGCGAGCTGGCGGCCGTCGGGCGACCACGCCGGCGTGAGGATGTCGTCCACGTCGGGCGGCTCCAGCGGATCCAGCCGCGCCTTCGTGGTCACGTCGTAGCGTTCGATCGTGGCGGCGGGACCGCGCCGCGAGGCGAAGGCCAGGATCCGGCTCGACGGGTCCCATGCGCCGGCCGACGCGATGAACTGCAGGCTGCTCAGGTGGGCGTCGTGCGTCGTGCTGGCGATGCGCGTCTCGACCTCGCCCGTCGTCGCGTCCGCCAGGTAGAGATCGATGCTCAGCAGCTCGCGCTCGGACAGGAACGCCACCCAGCGCCCGTCGGGTGACAGGGCGGGCCCCACGGTGATCTCACGTCCGTCGCGCCGCTCGAACGGGGACTGGGCGACGTCGCCGGGCGCGCGCGCGGCCTCCACCCAGGAGCCGTACGTCTTCTCGATGGACGCGTGCCAGTCGCGGCTCAGCTCCTCCGTCTTCAGGCCGAGCACGTTCTCGAGCGCCGCCTCGGCCTGGCCGCTGCGTCCGGCCTGCAGCAGCGCCGTGACGACCGTGGCGTCCCCCCAGCGGCCGGCGATGTACGCCCACAGCGCGTGGCCCCAGCGGTACGGGAAGTACTTCGGATCGCCGAGCCGATCGACCGGCGGCAGCGCTTCGCGGGCGAGCGCGTCGCGCAGCCACATGGCGGTCTCGGCGTCCACGGGCCCGCGCGACAGGTACTCGGCCATGCCTTCCACGAACCAGAGCGGCAGCCGCTGCGCGCCTGGCAGCTGTCCGCCCGCGGCCGACTGCGCCTTGCTCGTGACGTCGAACTGGAAGGCGTGCACCAGCTCGTGTCCGATGACGTGATCGGTGGCGGCGACCGAGCCGGTCAGCGGCAGCACGATGCGGCGGCGCATCGACTCGGTGACGCCGCCGGTGCCCTCGCCGAGCTGGCCCTCGATGACGTTGGTCTGCTGGAAGGCGAACGGTGAGCTGTAGAGGATGAGGGGCTGGCGTCCGCGCAGGTCGTGATCGAACAGCCGTGACAGCCGGAGATACCAGCGTTCCGCCATCCGCGCGGCCTCGGCCGCCTGCGGGCGCTCCGTGGAGGCGTAGTAGACGTCGAAGTGCTGGGTCTTCAGGACGCGGAACGGGGTCGAGTCGTACTGCACCTTGTTGGTGCCGAAGTACTGGGCGGTCGACGGCTGCGCCACGCCGAGCGTGGCGGCGAGAACGGCGGCGGTCAGCCGCCACGGTCGGAATCGCATTTCCACCTCCGGGGCATCGCGGCTATGACCACCGGAAGAGATACCAGAGGCGTGCCAAGCCCCGGCGCCCCAGGGTGCGGTGGCACGCCTGCCCGCGTGGGCACCGACGAGGTGGGGGGCCACCCCTTGGGGTGCCGGTGGGGCAGCCGAGGGAACAGAGTGGGAAATCTCCCGCCCACGACCCGAGCGATTGACTCCCGCGGCGCGCGGCAGGAAGATGCGCGGTGCCCACGGCGACGGCGCCCGCCGACGCGCCGTGGCGCAGCCCTCCCCCGGCTCGGCCGTCTGACCGCTCAGGAGGTTGCCATGCGCCCACCTCGCCGACGTTGGAGTGTCCGTTTCCGGTCCATCAGCATTCTGGCTCTCCTCGTATCCGCCGCCCTCGCCGCCCAACGCACGCCGCGGGCGTTTTCGTACGTCATCGACAGCAACGGCACGTATTGGGGCATTCAGGACGACGACTCACCCCGCGTGGACACGGGCAGCATCCGGGCCACACAGGTGGCCCCTGGTGGACAGACCGGCGCCTACAGCACGTCGATCAACGGCTTCGGCGGCATCCGGGTGCTCGTCGAGGCACAGCCAGCCCCCTATCTCAACGGCGAGCTGATGCGCGGCTTCGGGCTGACGTTCGACGGCGTCGACCGTTTCCGCTCGACGCGGTCGCTCGACATGGGCGGCGTGCGGATCTCGCGGGACGTCTACGTCAACACGAATGCCAACTGGGGGCGGTGGCTCGACACGTTCACCAACACCACGCGTCGTCCGATCACCGTACGCGTCGCGTTCGGCGGCCAGTCGGGACAGGGGACGACGGGCCCGAACGCGAGCGAGATCGTCACCACCTCCAGCGGCGACGCCGTGGTCGGCCCCGATGACGCCTGGGTGGAGTATGCGACGCCCCTCGACGGCGCCACGCCGGTCGGCGGGCCGCAGGTGACGGTGCTCGGCACGCCGGCGCCGTTCGGCGGCGCCATGACCTTCGCGGGCAGCTGGCTGTACGAGACCTTCACGACGCCCCTGGTCTACGCCGGTCACGAGCGCAACTTCCAGGCGTACGTGAACACGCTCACCCTGCCGCCCCGCACGAGCCGGTCACTCCTGCACTTCGTCGTGATCGGCCGGCCCGTGGACGACGCGTCGTCGGCGGCGGAGCGCGCGGCGGTCGAGGCGGTGGCTGCCGATCTCGCCGCCAACCCGCCGATCGCCGACCTCTCCACCGCCGAGATCTGCTCGGTGTCGAACTTCGATCTGTCGGCCGTGGCGAGCGCCACCTTCCACGTGAACCGCTGCCGCGGGCGAGGCGTCGTGCCGCAGCCGCCGGCTCCGCACCAGACGCGGGGCCACACCTCGGTGAAGTACGACGTCTTCGAGAAGACGATCGGCGAGCTGCAGGCGGACATGGAGGCCGGGCGGGCGACCTCGGCCGAGATCACGCGCGCGTATCTCGATCGCATCGCGGCCTACGACCGCGGGCAGCTCGGCTTCCACGCCTTCGAGATCGTGGCCCCCGACGCGCTGCGCCAGGCCAACGCGGCGGACCGGGCGCGCCGGCGGGGCGCGCGAGGCGCGCTCCTGGGCATCCCGATCGCCGTGAAGAACAACTACGACACCTTCGACATGCCGACCACGAACGGCAGCTTCACGTTCGCCGGGTTCCAGCCCGCGCGCGACGCCTTCCAGGTGGCGAAGCTGCGCGAGGCCGGCGCCGTCATCATCGGCAAGGCGGCGCTCGAGGAGTACGCCACGTTCGGCCACTGGTCGAACGACGCCTGGGGCCAGGTGTGGAGCGTGTTCAACCCGTCGCGGTCGCCCCTGGCCTCGAGCGGCGGCTCGGCCAGCGCGGTGACCGCGAGCTTCGCGGCGGCGGCCATGGGCTCGCAGACGGGCGACTCGCTCTACGCGCCGGCGAGCGCGCAGAGCCTCGTGACCCTCCGCGGTACGGATGGACTGGAGAGTGGCACCGGAATCCAGCCGCTCGTCTGGATGACCGACTTCGGTGGCGCCATCACGCGCACGGTGTCGGATCTGGCCGACGTGCTGAACGCCGTCACGGCCGTGGACCCGGAGGACCCGGCCACGCTGGCCCGCCCGCCGGGCGCCGTGCCCGCCGACTGGCGTTCGGCCCTCGACGTCCACGCACTCGAGGGCGCCCGGATCGGCTACATCGACGCCGCCTGGGCCGATGTCTTCGGTCCGAGCTCGCCCCCATTCGGCACGAATCCCACGATCGACGCGATGCGCAACTCGTTGCAGTACCTCGTGGCCGCCGGCGCGACGATCGTGCAGATGGGACAGCTGGCGTCCCCGCCGACTCCCGATCAGCCGCCGGCCCCGCCTGGGCCGATCCCGGGCGCGCGGATTCGCGCCGAGGGCTGGCGCCAGTACATCGACGCCCATCCGGAGCTGGCCGTGCAGGGCCTCGGCATCGTGACCGAAGTGGACGTGGACTGCTCGCAGAAGAAGGTGCTCTACACCCGGGTCGACCCGAGCACGTGCGCGCCCGTGCAGCCGCGGCTCACCGCGGCCGAGATCCAGCAGCACCGTGACTACCGGCAGATCACGCGGCCGGCCGGCGTGGCGCAGTGGATGGACGACGCGGGCGTGGACGCCGTGGTCTATCCGGGCCTGCTGAGCGACACGAGCCTCAACGACGGCGGCGGTGGCGGATCGGGCAAGGCCGCGTTCGGCCGGCGCGATACACCGAGCGCGGCCAACGGCGTGCCGACGCTCGCCGTGCCGGCCGGCATGAACGGCCGCGGCCAGCCCGTGAACATCCAGTTCATGGGGCGCGCCTGGGACGACGCCCGGCTCGTGGGCTTCGCCTTCGCCTTCGAGCACCACGCGACGCTGGCCGGCGACGGCCACCAGATCCAGACGACGGCGCCGCCGCTTCCGCACGACCGGCGGAAGCCGTAGCGCACCCCTGCGGCGTGGCGGACGGGCGATCCGGCCGACGGCCATCGTCCGCCCGCGGCGTCCGCGCGCGCGGCCTGCGGTCAGCCCAGCGTGGGCTGGAAGGCCGGCGCCTCGCGGCGCTTCGACGCCTGCTCGTAGGCGTAGGCGACGCGCAGGAGCGTCGGCTCGCTCCAGGCCCGGCCGAAGAACGACAGGCCGACGGGCAGCCCGGCCACCAGGCCCATCGGCACGCTGATGTCCGGATAGCCGGCGATGGCGGCCGTCCCGGCGCTGTCGCCGCCGTCGAAGCGATCGCCGCGGATGTGGTCGATGAGCCACGCCGGGCCGCTCGTGGGCGCGATGAGGGCGTCGAGGCGGTGGCGATCCATCACGGCGTCGATGCCGTCCTGGCGCGTGGCGCGCTGGATGGCCGCCACGGCGCGGCGGTACTCGGGCGCGTCGAGTCCGGTGGTACGCTCCGAGGCGAGCAGCCGCTCCTGCCCGAAATGCGGCATCTCCTCGGCACGGTGCGCGTCGTTGAAGGCGATGAGATCGGCCAGGGACGTCACGGGCGCCGAGGCGCCGAGGCTCTGGAAGTAGGCGTTGATGTTGGCCTTGAACTCGTAGTTCAGGACCACGATCGGGAGCGTCTGGAACACGCTCGCCGCGGTGGCCGTGGGCAGGTTGGCCGGATCGACGATCTCGGCGCCGGCGGCGCGGAGGTCCGCGATCGCGCGATCGAAGAGCGCCAGGACGCGATCGTCGAAGCCGGGCAGGTTGCGCACCACACCGAGGCGCGCGCCCTTCAGGCCCGCCGGATCCAGGAACGGCGTGTAGTCGGCGTGGAAGCGGCCGGCGCTGGCGGCCGTGGCGGCATCGCGCGCGTCCACGCCCCACACGGCGCCCAGGATGATGGCCGCGTCGCGCACGGTCCGTGTCATCGGGCCCGCGCTGTCCTGCGAATGCGAGATCGGGACGATGCCGGCGCGGCTCCAGAGGCCCACCGTCGGCTTCACGCCCACCACGCCGTTGATCGAGGACGGGCACATGATGGAGCCGCCGGTCTCGGTGCCGATCGCGGCCGCCACCAGGTTGGCCGCCACCGCCACCCCGGATCCCGAGCTCGACCCGCAGGGCGTGCGGTCCAGGCCGTAGGGATTCCGGCACTGGCCGCCGCGCGCGCTCCAGCCGCTCGACGCGTTCAGGCCGCGCCAGTACGCCCACTCGCTCATGTTGGCCTTCGCGAGCAGCACGGCGCCCGCCGCGCGCAGGCGCGCCGACACGAACGAGTCCGCTGGAGGAATCGAGCCCTCGAGCGCCAGCGACCCCGCGGTGGTCGTCATCCGGTCGTGGGTGTCGATGTTGTCCTTGAGCGCGATGGGGATGCCGTGCAGGGGGCCGCGCACCGTGCCGGCCTTGCGCTCGGCGTCGAGGGCGTCCGCGATCGAGAGGGCGTCCGGGTTCACTTCGATGATGGCGCGCAACTCCGGGCCGGAGCGGTTGAGCGCCTCGATGCGTGCCAGGTACTGCTCCACGATCGAGCGGGCGGTGAGGCGCCCGTCCCGCATGCCCCGCTGCAGGTCGTCGATGGTGGCCTCGTGCAGGGCGAACGGCTCGCGGCCCGTTACGGCCGTCACAGCCGCGGGCGTCGCGCCCGGGCCGTCGCCGGTGCGGGCGCCGCCGCCGTCGGTCGCGCACGCGGCCTGTCCGGCCGCCAGCCCGGCGCCCGCCGCGGCCGAGCGCCCGAGAAACGTCCTGCGGTCCATCCGGGTCCTCCGAGGGGGCCACGATAGCAGAGCGCCGCGGGCCGGTGGCGGCTGGCCGCGCGCGATTCCGATTCCGGGGGTGGAGACCGTTTCACCCATCGAAAGGAATCGCATCATGTCGTCGAGATTCGCGCTTGCCGCCGCGGCCTTCACCGCGGCCCTCACCGTCGTGACCCACGCCGCGGATCGGCCGTCGTTCCCCAGCGTGCCCGTGGAGATCGCCGTGCCCGCCGGCGTCCGGCCGTTCTTCGTCGCGCACGCCGCCGGCACGCAGAACTACATCTGCGCGCCCGCCGCGACCCCGGGCGGCCTCGACTGGCTCGCCATCGGCCCGCAGGCCACGGGGTTCGACCGCGAGGGCGATCAGGTGCTCACGCATTACCTGAGCAAGAACCCGTTCCAGAACGGCGCCCTGCACGCCACGTGGCAGCACTCGCGCGACACGAGCGCGGTGTGGGCCGCGAAGCTGGCCGGATCGTCCGATCCCGCCTACGTGGCCGCCGGCGCCGTCGAGTGGCTGCTGCTCGCGGTCACGGGCGCGCAGGACGGCCCGGCAGGCGGCGACAAGGTGTCGCGGGCGCGTTACATCCAGCGCGTGAACACCGCCGGTGGCGTGAAGCCGCCCTCGACGGACTGCACCGCGGCCACCGTCACCACGCGGCGGCTCGTGGACTACACGGCCGACTACTACTTCTTCCGCTAGAGACCGGACGCACCGGATGCGCGCGCGCCGGACCGTCGAGGTGACGCCGGGACCGCCCGGACGCCACCTCGAGCGGTGGAGGCGTGGCGGCGGTGCCGAACGCCAGGTCGTGCTTGACGCGTGGGCGATGCGGCACGGATACTCCGCGACCGACGGCCCACGATGCCCACACCCCCCGAACGCGTCGAGTGGTCCCACGTCTTCGACCGTGAACGCCAGGCGGTCCGCGCGCGCCGCGGCCGCGACGCCGATCCCGCCGGCGACCTCACCGGCCTCGCCATCTCCGGCGGCGGCATCAGGAGCGCGACTTTCGCGCTCGGCGTGCTGGAAGGGCTGAAGTCCGCCGGGCGCCTCGCGCGCTTCGACTACCTGTCCACCGTGTCCGGCGGCGGCTACATCGGCTCGTGGCTGAGCGCCAACTGCCGGCGGCACGCCGACTGGCTCGCGCCCGCGGCGCTGTGGGAGGCGTCGATCGCCCACCTGCGCCGCTACTCCAACTACCTGTCGCCCACGGTCGGGTTCTTCAGCGCCGACACCTGGACGATGGCCACCATCTGGACCAGGAACGCGCTCCTCATCCAGGTGACCGTGCTCCTGGCCTTCGCGTGCGTGCTCGTCGTGCCGCGCCTGCTCTTCGAGATGTTCCTGCACTGGCCGGAGGCGGGCTCGTGGCGGTGGGCCAGCGTCGCGCTGTTCCTCCTGGGCGCCGTGGGCATCGCCGGCAACCAGCTGCGCAACACGAGCCCGGGGACGCTCGGCTTCCTGGATGCCCGGAGCTGGCCCGCGGGCGCCGGCGGCGCTGCCGTGCTCGTGGCCGCCGCGTGGGGGTATGCCTCGTGGATGGGGTTCGCGCCGTTCGCCGGCGGGCGCGTGAGCTACGCCGCGGCCGCGCCGGTGGCGCTGCTGCTCGTGCTGGCGGCGTTCCTGCTGCAGCCGGTCGCGGTCAAGGCGATTGCCACCTTCTGGGTCGGGGCCGGTGAGGCGCCCGAACGCGTGAACTACACGCAAGGCTGGGCGCAGGCGGTGGTGGTCATCCCGCTCGTCGGCGCCGCGTACCTCGTGGCCGCCGTGCTCTGGGGCGAGTCCACGGGCGCGTCCGGGTCGCGCGAGCTGGCGAACCTGGCCACGTTCGGCGACTTCGTCGGCACCGCCTTCTGGTACTGGCCGTTTCCGCTCGCCATCGTCGGGCTGTCGCTGTGGATGCTGTCGCTCTGCTCGGTGCGCCGCGATGGTGCGATGGCATGGGTCGTGGCGTCGCTCGCGCCCGCGGCCGCCGTCGGCGTCTTCCACACCGCGCTCAGCGCGATCATGGTGGCCCTGCACGGCTGGGCGGCCACGCCGGCCACCGGCGCGTGGCACGCCTTCGTCTGGGCGCCGCCGCTCGTGGCGCTGGCGTTCGCGCTCGCGCTCGTCACGCTCGTCGGACTGCTGGGGCGGCAGTCGCCCGACGCGGTACGGGAGTGGTGGAGCCGGCTGGCGGCGTGGCTTGGCATCTACTCGACGGCGTGGATGGTGGCGACGGTGGCGGCCGCCTACGGCCCGGTGCTGGCGCGCTGGGGCGGGTCGCACGAGACGTGGCAGCAGATGACGGGCGGCGGCGGCTGGCTGGGCGCCGTGCTCGCCGGGCTCTTCGCGGGCAACTCGGACGCGACCGGCACGCGCGAGGGATCCAAGGGCGCGACGGAGAAGGCGCTGGAGATCCTGGCGGCGGCGGCGCCGTTCATCTTCATCGGCGGCGTGCTCGTGGCGGTGGCGTACGCCCTCGACGTCGCGGTGTTCGCCTTCAGCCAGGCCGGATGGTCCGACGTCGCCACGCTGGCGCACCCGCACCACGCGCGTTTCTTCACCGGGTCCCTGTGGGTGGGCGCGGCCTGCCTGGCGGGGCTGCTCGTGTTCGCCGCCCGCGTGGACATCAACGACTTCAGCCTGAACGCCTTCTACAAGAACCGCCTGGTGCGCTGCTATCTCGGGGCCACGCGCTTCGCGCCGGGCGAGCGCACGCCCCAGAACTTCACCGGCTTCGACGGGGACGACGATCTGGCGCTCGCGGACCTCGCCGCGCCGGGCGGCGCCGGGACTGGTCCGCTGCACCTCGTCAACTGCGCATTGAACCTGGGTGGGTCGAGCGACCTGTCGCTGCACACGCGCCATGGGGCGTCGTTCACCCTGTCGCCCCTGCACTGCGGCAGTGCGTACCTGTCGCGGACCGTCAGCGGCGAGACGCGCGAGATCGGCTTCGTGCCCACCGGCGCTTACGGCGGATCGCCCACGCTCGGCCAGGTCGTGGCCGTGTCGGGCGCGGCGGCGAGCCCGAACTCCGGGTACCACACGTCGCCGGTCGTGGCGTTCCTGCTCACGATCTTCAACGTCCGCCTCGGCTGGTGGTTCCCGAATCCCGCGGGCGACGCCACGACCCAGGCGTCACCGTGGTTCTCGCTGCGGTATCTCGTCGCCGAGCTCTTCGGCGGCGCCAACGACACGTCCACGTTCGTGATGGTGTCCGACGGCGGCCACTTCGAGAACCTGGCCGCCTACGAGCTCGTCAGGCGCCGGTGCCGGCTCATCGTGATCAGCGACGGCGAGTGCGACCCGGACCGGCACTTCGACGGGCTGGGCACGCTCATCCGCATGTGCGAGGTGGACTTCGACGCCCGCATCGACATCGACGTCACGCCGCTCGTGCCCGACCCGGCCACGAAGGTGAGTGCCGCGTCGTCGGCCACGGGCACGATTCGCTATGCCGACGGCAGCGAGGGCACCCTGGTGTACCTCAAGGCCTCGATCACGGCGGGCGCCGACACCTCCGTCCGGCAGTACCAGTCCACGCATCCGCTCTTCCCGCACGAATCCACGGGCGATCAGTTCTACGGTGAGGACCAGTTCGAGAGCTACAGGCGGCTGGGCCGCCAGGTGGCCGCCGACGCGATCGCGGCCGGACGGATCACGGCGTGAAGACGAGCGGCACGAACGCCGACGGCACGTGGAAGTCCGGCGTGGGCGTGCCCGTCGGCGCGTAGGCCAGGAAGTGCCGCGCGCCCCCGGCGCGGCTCACGCGAAACAGGTTGATCCGCCAGTGGCCGCCCGGGCCCGGCGCGCCGCCGACCGCGTCGAACGGCACGCCGATGGCGGCCCGCCACACGCCGGCCGCCGGGTCGATCGTGGCCGCGGCCCGCATGCCGCTCTGCCACGCCCAGTCGATGTCCAGGCGCGGCTGGTTGACAGCCACGTCGCACCACTGGCCGGTGGGCGCCACCTCGAACTCCTTGTAGTGATCGCCGTCGGGTTCGGCCGGGCCCTGGACGAACACCTCGCAGACGTCCCTGTCCCACAGGCCCATGCGCTCCACCGCCGGATCGGGATCGGCGTCCACGTCCAGCTCGGTGAACGGACAGGTGAAGCCGAACCAGGCGTGCTCGGGCGTCCACAGGAGCCGCACGGTGCTGACGATGGCGGACGGCGCGTCCTCGCCGCGCCAGCTCCGATTCAGCGGCGCCACCGGCGTCCCGGCCCAGGCGGGATCGGCGAAGTCGGCTGGCGACGCCGGCGCGGCCGGGCGGAAGGGCGCCATCAACATCCTCGGCATGATAGCCGCCCCCACGGCCGAGCCGGCCCGGCGGGCGCGCGCGGCGCGCCGTCTCGCCATATGCTGATGGCGGCCCCGGCCACGCGTTTCACGATGAAAGCTCACACGTCCGAGACCCAGTCCACCATCACGCCGGCCCGCGCCCTCGAGATCCTGGCCGAGGGCAACGCCCGCTTCGTCAACAACCTCCGGATCAACCGCAACCTGCTGCAGCAGGCCAACGAGACGCGCGACGGCCAGTGGCCGTTCGCCACGATCCTGAGCTGCATCGACAGCCGGACGTCGGCCGAGCTCATCTTCGACCAGGGGCTCGGCGACATCTTCAGCGTGCGGATCGCCGGCAGCGTCATCAATCCCGACGTCCTCGGCTGCCTGGAGTTCGCCTGCCAGCTCTCCGGATCGCGGCTGATCGTCGTGCTCGGCCACACCTCCTGCGGCGCCGTGAAGGGCGCCTGCGACCGCGTGGAACTCGGGAACCTCACCGAGCTCCTGGCCAAGATCGGTCCGTCGGTCGACGAGGTGAGCGCGGAAGTGGACCCGGCGGAGCGGACCTCGGCCAACGCCGGCTTCGTGGAGCTGGTGGCCGACAGGAACGTCCGCCACTCGGTGCAGGCCATCGTGGCGCGGAGCGCCATCCTGGCCCGCCTGATCGAGGACGGCCGGGCCGCCATCATCGGCGCGAAGCACGACCTGGCGACCGGCGCGGTCGCCTTCTTCGACGACACCCACGTGCACGACGCCGCCACCCTGCGCGCCGTCCTGGGGCGGGACCTGGCCGCGGCCGGCGCCCCGGACGCCTGAGCCGGCGGCCCGGCGCCACCCGCGGTATGCTCACCGGCTGTGTGGGTGCTGGCCCTCGAGCGGACGCCGTTCGACCGTGTCCAGGACCGGACCGCCGCCGCCCGCGTCTGGCGCGACGTGCGGGACGACGTGGCCGGTCCGGCACCGTCCCCAGGGCGCGCGCAGCTCACGCTCACCCGCGATTCTTCGCACGACTTCCGCGACCGCCAGGTGTACGTGTGGGTGGACGGCGAGTCGTGGGGCAAGCTGAAGTACGGCGTGCCGCTCACGCAGGAGATCAGCGCGGGGCCCCACCAGATCCGCGTGAACAACACCCTGTTCAACGACCGGCTGGCCTTCACGGCCAGCCCCGGCGAGCACGTCAAGGTGCGCTGCACGAACGGCATGCCGCGCGCCGGCTGGCTGATGCTGCTCCTGCTCCACGTGACCTACCTGAGCGTGAGGCTCGAGCGCGAGCCGTGAGGCGGCGATGGCGCGCCTGACGCGCTGGGGCCTGGCCCTCGGCTTCGGTGTCGGTGCGGCCCTCGTCGCGGCGGCGGTGGGGCGCCTGGATCTCGTCCGCACGCTCGAGCTCAAGACCTACGACGCGCGCCTCCGCGCGGTGGCGACGGGCGAGGGCGCCACGCCCGGGATCTCGATGGTGCTCATCGACGATCACTCCATCCGGGAACTCGAGCCCGTGATGGGGCGCTGGCCCTGGCCGCGGCTGGCCCACGCGGTGCTCGTGAACTACCTGGCGCGCGGGCCCGCGACGCTCGTGGTGTACGACGTGCTCTTCGCCGAGGCCGATCGCGGCGACCACGACGTGGGCGGCACGCGGTGGACGGGCGCCGAGTCCGACGACGCGCTCGTCGAGGCCGTGAAGGCGGCGGGCAACGTGATCCTGGTGGCCGAGGCGTCCAGCGAGGGCACCGTGAACGGCACCGAGGTGCAGCCGCGGCTGGAGGGCATCCCCGGCCTGGCCGCGAAGTGGCCCGTGCAGGGCTTCGCCGAGAAGCGGCCGCTGCTCGTGCCGCCGTTCCCGGCGCTGGCCGAGGCGGCGCTCGGCATCGGCCACGCGCGGATGGCGTTCGACCTGGACGGCCCGTGGCGGCGCGCCGTGCCGTTCGTGGAGGTGGCCGGCCACGTCGTGCCGTCGCTGCCGTACGCGGCGGCGCTTCGCGCGGCCGGCGTCACGCCCGATCAGGTCGTGGCGTCGCGGGGGCAACTGCGGATGGGCGACATGCGCGTGCCGTGGATCGAGGAGGTCGTGCCCGACTACTACGGCCCCTCGCCCACGGTGTGGCGGCCGCTCGTGCCGTATCGCGGGCCCACGCTTCGCACGGACGGCACGCCCACCTTCAAGAGCTATTCGTTCCAGGATCTCTTCCTGGCCGAGCAGCAGATCCTGGCCGGCGAGGCGCCGCACCTGGATCCGGCCACCTTCAAGGACCAGATCGTGGTGGTCGGCGTTTCCGCCGAGGCGGTGCCGGACCGGTTCACGACGCCCCTGGGCGCGGGCCGGATGCCCGGCGCCGAGGTGCACGCCAACATCATCGACGGGCTGCTGTCGCATCACGCGATCGCGCCAGCCACCGCGGACGAGCGCCTGGCTGCCACGGTGCTGCCGGCCGTGGCCATCGGCGCCGTGGGTGCCGCCGCGTCGCCCTGGGCGACGGCCGCGGCCACGGCTGCTCTCGTGGCCGGCCTGGCCTGGGTGGCCACGCGGGCCCTGGCGGCCGGCGTGTGGCTGCCGGTGGTGGTGCCGGCCCTGGCGTGCCTCCTGGCGTTCCTGGCGGACCTGGCCTGGAGCTACTTCGTGGAGGGCCGCGAAAAGCGCCGGGTGAAGCGCCTCTTCTCCCGCTACGTCTCCAAGGACGTCTACGATCAGCTCCTGGCCCACCCGACCGACGTGGGCCTGGGCGGGGAGCGGCGGGAGATGACGGTGCTGTTCTCGGACATGCGGGGCTTCACCACCCTGTCCGAGACGGGCGAGGCCGAGGACCTCGTCCGGCAGCTGAATCAGTACTTCACGCGGATGGTGGAGGTGGTGTTCGCCCACCGGGGCACGGTGGACAAGTTCGTGGGCGACATGATCATGGCGCTGTACGGGGCCCCGCTGGACGACGCGGACCACGCGGACCACGCCGTCCAGACCGCCCTGGCCATGGTGAGCGAACTGGCGCGATTAAACCGCTTGTGGGAAATAGAGGGCCGTGTGCCCCTGGACATCGGCATCGGCATCAACACCGGTGAGATGATTGCCGGCAACATTGGGTCCGATACGATCATGAGCTACACCGTGATCGGGGACCATGTGAACCTGGGCGCCCGGCTGGAGTCCCTGAACAAGGACTTCGGCACCCGGATCCTCATTTCGGAGGGGACCCGGCGGCAGTTGAAGGGCAGCTACGACCTGCGTCCCCTGGGGGACGTCCTCGTGAAGGGCAAGTCCAAGCCGGTGCAGGTGTTCGAGGTGCGCACCGGAGGCACGAACGGAGCAACGGCATGAAGCGACAGGCACTGGTGGCACTCACCCTCGGCGCGGCCCTGGCGGCGGCGCCCGTTCCGGCGGCCGCCCAGCTCGGCAAGCTCGGCGGGGCGCTGAAGCGGGCGCAGCAGTTCAAGGACATCGAGATGACCGAGGCCGAGGAAGCCCAACTCGGTGCGGAGGTCAGCCAGCGTGTCCGCACCCGCTACGGCGTGGTCCAGAGCCAGGCGGTGCACAAGTACGTGGCGCTGGTGGGGACGGCGCTGGCGCAGGTGAGCAGCCGGCCGAACCTGCAGTGGAAGTTCATCGTGCTGGACACCGACGCCGTGAACGCGTTCGCCGCGCCCGGCGGCTACGTGCACATCACCAAGGGCGCGCTGGCGAACCTGAAGAGCGAGTCGGAGCTGGCCGGCGTGCTGGGCCACGAGATCATCCACGTGACCGAGAAGCACACCATCCGCGCCATCCAGAAGGGCAAGCTGGTGCAGATGGGCGCCGACGAGAAGATGTCGGGCGCGCTCATGAACAAGCTGGCCGACAAGGCGTACGAGATCGTCGACCAGGGATTCGGCCGTGGCGACGAACTGGAAGCCGACGAGAAGGGCATCGTGCTCGCCAACACGGTGGGGTACGCGCCGACCGGCATGATCGGGTTCCTGAACATGCTGATGGAGCGCAACAAGGCCACCAACACCGCCGAGAAGAACGGCCTCTTCGCCTCCCACCCGGAGACGAAGGAACGCATCGACAAGATGACGAAGCAGATCGCGTCGGCGAAGCTCACGTCCACGGCCACGGTGGAGGCCCGCTACACGTCGACGATCACCTACAAGCCGGTGGCCGTGACGGAGATCGCCACGATCGTGGGTGGCACCTCTGGAGCCGCCGGCGCCACCAAGCCCGCCGAGGAGCCCAAGAAGAAGGGCCTGGGCGGGCTCGGCGCGTCGCTGCGGCCGGGCGGCGGGGAGAAGAAGTCCGCGCAGGTGACGGGGTCCGCCTCCGCCCGCGGGGCCGGCCAGGAGTCCAACGCGAAGGGCGGCGGGAATCCCGCGCCCGTCACCGTCACGGTGAGCGCCGCGGACGTGGCCGCGTTCAAGAAGGCGGGCGGGCTGAAGTAGGGCGACGCCGGACGAAGGGATCATCCGTGCGCCACCTGCTGTGCCGCTGACGCTCGTCATCGCCGCCGCGCTCGGCCTCGCGCTGGTCGCGCTGGCCGCCGTGCGCAACCGCTTCCTGCGGGGGCGGCTGGGCTTCGCCACCGTCCTCCTCGTGGCGGCGCTGGGGCTGCAGGTGGCCGTGGGCCAGGGCGTGGGCGATCCCGCGCTGGTGGGCAGCCTGGCGAAGCTGCTGCTCGTGGCCGCGACGATCATCGCGGCCGTCTCGCTGGTGTTCAACCCGTGGCGCGTGAGCCGCGTGTCGGACCGCGTCCCGGCCATCGTGCAGGACGTGATCGTCATCGGCGTGTTCGGCCTGGCGGCCACGCTGCTGCTCGACGAGAAGCTGCTCACGACCTCCGCCGTCGGCGCGGTGGTGGTGGGCTTCGCGCTGCAGGACACGCTGGGGAACCTGTTCGCGGGGCTGGCGATCCAGATCGAGAAGCCGTTCCGCGTGGGCCAGTGGGTGCGCGTGGGCGACTACGAAGGCAAGGTCGAAGAAGTGACCTGGCGGGCCACGAAGCTCCTGACGAAGGCCGGGCAGTTCGCGGTGGTGCCGAACAGCGTCGCGTCCAAGGACCCGATCCTGAACTACTCGGAGCCCACGATCCCCACGCGTATCGACGTGGAGATCGGCGCGGCCTACGCGGTGCCCCCGAACTACGTGAAGAAGGCGCTGTACGAGGCCCTGGAGAACGCGCCGCTCGTGCTGCGGGATCCGGCGCCGAACGTGATCTTCGACGACTTCGGCTCCTCCGCGCTGGTGTTCCGCGTCCAGTTCTGGATCGACGACTACGCGCGCGACAACGTCGCCCGCGACCAGGTGCGGACGAACATCTGGTACTCGTTCAAGCGCCACGGCATCGAGATCCCGTTCCCGCAGCAGGTGGAATACCACCGCACCGAGGAGACGGGCCGGACGCCCGCGCACGTCCAGCACCTGGCCAACCGGCTGGGCGCGGTGGACCTCTTCAGCGAACTGGACGACATCGAGCGCGTGCGGCTGGCCGATGCGTGCGAGGAGCACCTGTACGGCGCCGGCGAGCGGATCGTCCGCCAGGGCGATGCGGGCGAGAGCATGTTCGTGGTGCTCGAGGGCCGGGTGCGAATCACGCTGGAGCCGTCGGGCCAGGAAGTGGCGGTGACGAGCGCCGGCGGGTTCTTCGGCGAGATGTCGATGCTGACGGGCGATCCGCGGACCGCGACGGTGACGGCCCTGACCGACGCCACGCTCCTCGAGATCACGGCCGAGCGCTTCCGCGACCTGGCCGTCCGCCGCCCGGGCCTCGTGGAGCACGTGAGTGCGACGGTATCCGCCAGGCGGTCCGGGCTGGCGTCCGCGAAGGCCGCCGCCGACGAAGCGCGCGTGGACGCCCCGGTGCCCGTGTCGCTGCTGTCGCGCATCAAGGCGTTCCTGAAGGTCTGAGCCGGATCTTCGGAGGGAGTGCGCGCGATCGTGGGCCGATCGCGTCGCCCTCGCCAACCTGCGGGGCTGCCCTTGACATCCCAAATATGACATGGGCACACTTGACGCGTGTGGGCAATCTTGGAGCACGGTCGACTGGACCGGCAGGTGGCCAAGATGCCCCGCGAGATCCTCAAGCGCTACGAAAAGTGGAAAGACATCGCCAGGCTATCCGGCCCACCCGGGGTGCGCCTGATCAAGGGGTTCCACGACGAGACGCTCGCTGGCAAGTGGAAGGGGTTCCGCTCCTCGCGGCTCGGCGATCAATGGCGTGTGATCTACCGGCTCGACCTCGAGCGGTTGACATACTACGTCGAGACGATCACGGCTCACGACTACCGGAGGTAATGAAATGAAGGGCTATCGGGCCGCACGACAGCGGGTGAGCGTTACCGTCGGGGAATCCGTGCGAATCGTTCGGGAACTTCAGGGGTTGAGCCAGAACGACCTTGCGAAGCGCGCGGGCATCTCTCAAGCCACGATCTCAGCGATTGAGAACGATCGGGTGCGCTTGGGTGTTGAGCGCGCGAAGACCCTCGGTCGTGCGCTCAACTGTCATCCTGGCGTGCTGGTGTTTCCCGGATGGGTCGTGTCTTCAGAACCTGCGGCATAACCACCAAATGCAGCCGACGCGCCCCGTGTCGCGAGTGCGAGCGCAACTGGCGGCCAGTCGACCCTTCTCGGCGGGTTGACGGAAGATCACTACGCGTTCAGACCGTGCGACGGCGCGCGGAGCATCGGCGAAACCGTGGAACACGTGTGGGACTTGGTGCATTGGACCTGCTGTGCGGCTGGCCTCGAGGGTCCGAGCAAGCCAACCGGCGCGAGCCTCTTGCGCGAGGGGGCGCTCGACCTGATCGGGAGGCTGCAAGACGAGGTCTCACAGAGGGACGAGTCGGCGCTCCTGTCCATCGAGATGCTGGGGAAGCCATTCTGGCCAGTCATCAACGGGCCGCTCTCCGACGTCCTGGCGCACACAGGTCAAATCGCGACACTGCGGCGTCTGGCCGGCGTGCCAGCGCCTGACAGCAATCCATTCGAGGGAACGCCCCCACCGGACTTGCACGAACGAAATGAGCGTTAGGACGGGACGCTATGCGCCCGACGGACGCGTGTCGTGGGACCGTGCCGTTGCGCAGTGCCATCGGGTGGGTTCTCGCCACGCGGACTGGGCCTGACGCCAGTACAATGCGCCGCATGAAGACCCAGTACTTCACGGCGTCGAGCCTCGACGGCTTCATCGCCACTGAGGATGATTCCTTGGACTGGCTGTTTCCCCTGGGCGACGTGAACGACACCAGCTATCCGGCGTTCATCGGCGACGTGGGTGCGCTCGCCATGGGCTCATCCACCTACGAGTGGATGCTCCGCCACGCGCACACCATCGAAGAACAGATGGGCAGCGCCTGGCCCTACGCGCAGCCGACGTGGGTCTTCTCCTCGCGTGCCCTGGCGCCGGCGCCCGGTGCGGACGTGCGAGTGGTCAGCGGCGACGTCCGGCCCGTGCACGAATCCATGAGACGGGCGGCGGGTGGGGCGAACATCTGGATCGTCGGTGGCGGCGATCTCGCCGGGCAGTTTCACGACGCGGGTCTACTCGACGAAGTGATCGTGCAGATCGGCTCGGTGACGTTGGGACGCGGCAAGCCGTTGTTTCCACGCCGACTGACGTCGCCGCCCCTGCGGCTCGTGTCCGCGAGACAAGTCGGAACTGGCTTTGCCGAGCTTCGCTATGAAGTGCCTCATGGACTGGCTGTGCGGCGAGACCCGCCGCCGAGCTAGCGGTTGAAGAGCCGATCGTGCCTGTGACAGAGGCGAGGTGGTGTGTATGAGGCACCCGCACCCAATCACGTCGGATCGTCTCGACCGTCAGGCGCTCGCGCCCAGCGTGACGAGCACCTCGTCCAGTTGCGCGAACGTCTCGCTCAGGGCCTCCGCCGCCCCGGTGCCGGCGGCGTCGAGCGCGTCCTTCGAGGCGTAGCGCTCGTGCAGGGTCAGCAGCGTCGTGCCGCCCTGATCCACGAAGGTCACCGTCGTGACCGGGCCACCCTCGCCCCCTTCGTCATTGCTCCACACGAGGCGCGAGGGCGGTGTCACGTCCAAGTACGTGCCGAAGAACGCCATCCCATCCGGTTCGAACACGAGACGGTACGTGCCCCCGACACGGACATCCATCTCGCAGGACCGCAGGACCATGCCCAGCGACTTCGGCACCCACCACTGCGTGAACAGCTCGGCCCTGGTCCAGGCCTCGAACACGATGCGCGCGGGCGCGTTGAACGTGCGCGTGACGACGAGCTCCCGGTCGGACGTCCGTTCCACGGTCGTGCGGTTCCCCATCGGCGTGGCCTCACCCTCTCTTCTGGCGTCCATGAACCTTCTCCTTGCGTGCCAATGCTTCGACGACCGTGTCCAGCGCGTCGAAGCGCGCGTCCCAGCGCCGGCGATGCCGCTCGATCCAGGCGGCGGCTTCCTCCAGCCGGTGCGGGCCGATCCGGCAGGTGCGCACGCGGCCGACCTTCTCCGTGATGACGAGCCCGGCCTGCTCCAGGACGCCCACGTGCTTCTTCATGCCCGTGAGGGACATCTCGAACCTGTCGGCCAGGTCCGTGATCGACGCGTCCGCCCGTCCGAGCTGCTCCAGAACGCCGCGTCGGGTGACGTCGGCGAGCGCCGCGAACGAGGCGTCCAGGCGGGACGCCAAAGACTGAACCATGTGGTTCAGTATTAGATCAGGCCGGTGTGAGGATGCAAGCGACTGCCTGCGGCATCCCCGCCGGGCCGCGCGTCCGACTGGGCGGGGCTCGACAATGCCCGGCCCGGAGCCTAACATCCACAGTCCAGCCGACTGGCAGGGAGGCACCGACGTGGATCCAATCAGACGCAAGCTGCTGAAGACCGGCGCCGCGGCGACGGCGATGGCCGCCACCTCGCGCGTATTCGCGCAGCAACCGGCCGCCACGGGCCCGGGCACGTTCTTCCAGAAGGGGCCCGTGCGCATCTACTACGAGGAGGAAGGGTCCGGCCTCCCGTTGATGATGCTGCCCGGCGGCGGGCTGAACTCGACGGTGGCTGGCCTGAAGCGCGGGAATCCCTTCGACGCGATCGGCGAGTTCAGGGGCGAGTACCGCTGCATCACGGCGGACCTGCGGAATGCACCCGCCGGGCAGTCCACGGGCCCCGTCGAAGTCGATCGGCCTTGGGAGGCGTACGCGGACGACCACATCGGGCTCATGGATCACCTGGGCATCGACACGTTCATGGTGATGGGCTTCTGCATCGGCGGGCCCTTCATCTGGAACCTGTTGAAGCGCGCGCCGAACCGGATCATGGCCGCCGTGGTGGCGCAGCCCGTGGGCTGGCGGCCGGAGATGCGCGACCGGAGCTACGCGGGCGCGTTCTGGAAGGGCTGGCCCGCCCAGATTGCCGAGAAGCGTCCGGAGATCACGTTGCAGACGGCCGAGCAGTTCGTGGTCCGGATGTTCGAGACCAACCCCGATTTCGTCTTCACGGTGACGCGCGACTTCGTGCGTGGCTGCCAGACGCCCGTGCTGGTGCTGCCGGACGACGTGCCGGCGCACCCGTACGACGTCGCCATGGAGTGCGCGATGCTCGCGCCGAAGGCGGAGGTCAGCCTGTTCCCGTGGAAGGAGCCCAAGGAGCGGATTCCCCTGGCGATACGTCAGATCCGGTCGTTCCTGCGGGCGCATCGGCCGGTCTCGGCGTAGCCGGGCGACGAGCCATTGGAGGCGGGAGTGGCAGGCACGGCATCGCGAGTGACGATTCACATGGCGGCGAGCCTCGACGGGTTCATCGCCCGGCGGGACGGCACGGTGGACTGGCTCGAGACGTCGGATCACTTCGAGCACGGCGAGACGCTGGACGCGGCGTACGTGAAGGAGTTCCTGGCCAGCATCGACTGCTACGTGATGGGCTCGCGGACCTACGAGACGGCGCTCGCCTTCGAGGCCAAGGGCCTGGGCTGGTCCTACGGCGACACGCCGACGTTCGTCCTCACGCGCCGCGAGCTGCCGAAGACACGGGCGTCGGTCGAGTTCCACGCGGGCGATCTCACCTCGTTCGTCGACGACCGGCTCCGGATGGAGTTCCGCAACATCTGGGTGGTGGGCGGCGGGGCGCTGGCGGGGGAGTGCCTGCGGCTCGGCCTGGCCGACGAGGTGCGGTTCTCGCTCGTGCCGATCCTGATCGGCGACGGCATCCCGTTCGCGGCGGGGCTGGACGCGGACGTCGCCCTGCATCTCGTCGAGGTGCCTACAAGAGCGGGATCGTCGCGCTGCGCCACGAGGTCCGGAGGAACGCACCGGCCGGGCCGGCCGTCTAGCGGCGATGCTCTTCACCAGGCGCCTGCGGGACGGCATCCGGCGCGGCCGGATCCGGTGCACCGTGCGTATCTGGACCCGGCTCGCGGTCAAGGTCGGCGGGCGCTACCGGATGGACGAGGGGCACGTGGTCGTGGACGCGATCGACCGCATCCGCCGCGCCGACATCACCGACGCGCTGGCGCGCGAATCGGGGTTCGACGACGTGAAGGACCTGCTCGCGACCGCGAAACACGGCGAGGGCCACGAGATCTACCTGATCCGGTTCCACTACCTCGCGCCGGGCGCATGGGACGACGCGAAGGCGCCTGCGAAGCGACGCGCGCGGCGTCCGGCGACAGGTGAAGACGCGCCGGTCGCCGGGGCGGATCTGCTCCGCCGCATCCGGCGCGCCGTGCCCGTGCACAAGCGGCCGAAATCCCGCGGCTGACAGCGCTGTCACGAGCGCCGTGCGACAACGGCGGACGCGGCCGTGCGTCGTGTGGCACGATCGCTCCAGGCCCTGGCCGCAGGGCACAAGCGCACCGACTTCTTCGCAGGAGCCTCCGTGGACTATCTGACGATCGGCCTGGTTGCAGGCCTCCTTTCCGGGCTGTTCGGCATCGGCGGCGGCGTCGTGATCGTGCCGGCCCTGATCCTGGTGACGAAAATGGCGCCGGAAACGGCCACGGGCACGTCACTCGCGTCGCTGCTCCTGCCGGTCGGCGCACTCGGCGCGTGGTACTACTACCGGCACGGCTACGTGCAGATCGGGCCCGCGGCCTGGATCGCGCTGGGACTGGTCGTGGGCGCGTGGCTGGGCGCGCACGTGGCGCTCAGGCTGCCGGCGCGCGACCTGCAGCGGGCGTTCGCCGTGTTCCTGGCCTTCGTGGCCGGGCACCTCTGGCTGACGGCGCGCTGACCGGCGCCGGGCCGCCTCGGCTCTTACTGCGTGGTCAGCAGCACGCGGTCGCCGGACCGCGACTCGTACTCGAACACCACGCCCGGACCGTACTTCTCGAGGTCCTCGGGCGTGAGGCGCACGCCGCGATCGTCGAAGCCCGACACGTATTCGCCCACCATGATCGGCCCCCGCTTCAGGCGGAGCAGCCACATGGGCAGCGAGAGCGAGACCAGCGAGTCCTCGTCGGCATCCCAGGCCAGGACGTGGATGGAGGACACGGTGCCGGCGTTCTTCCGGGTCTCGATGCCCTTGACGAACTCGGGGCGGCGGTCGTCGCCGAACTCCACGAGGGGACGCTGATCGGCGTACTGGCGCCGGGCGTCCTCGAACGCCTGGGTGGCCTCGGTCCGGCTGGTGTCGTGCGTGACGTCCAGGTTCTGGCGGAACCAGGCCACGCTGACGGCCGCCAGGCCGATCACCACGAACACCAGCAGGATCGCGATGCCGGCGACGATGGGGAGCCACTTGCGCGTGCGCGAGGCCATCATCATTCCTTGACGAAACGGGCCGTGCCCCGGTTCAGAGGACCAGCTCGGTCCCGGCGCCCGTCTCGACCGCGCGCCGGTAGGCCAGGTCGGCGGCCACCACGTCCTCCACGGCCATGCCCAGGGACTTGAAGATCGTCACCTGGCCGGCGTCCTGACGGCCTTCCAAACGGCCGGCCACCACATGGCCGAGCTCGCCGGCCACGTGCGCGTCGGTGAAGCGGCCCTCGCGGATGCCCTGCACGACGTCGCCGGCCTCCACCAGCGCGGCGGCCTTCGAGTCCACGAACACCCGGCCACGGGCGACGAGCGCCGGCGCCATCTCCCGCTGGTCGGGCCGGCACGCCCCGACGGAGATGACGTGCGCGCCCGGGGCCACCCAGGCATCCTCCACGACCGGCGTCGGCGACGACGTGACCAGCACGACGATGTCGGCCTCCCGGACCGCAGCCTCCGCCGAGTCCGCCGCCGTCAGTCGGCCCGGCACGTGGCCGCTCATCTCGGCGACGAAGCGCTCGCGGCTCGTGGCCTGGGGACTCCAGACGCGGATGTCGGTGAGGGGCCGGACCGACGCCAGGGCCTCGAGGTGACTCCGCGCCTGGACGCCCGTGCCGAGGATGGCGAGCCGCGCCGAGTCCGGCCGCGACAGGTGCCGCGCCGACACGGCCGAGACCGCCGCCGTGCGCGCCTCGGTGATGTAGCGGCCGTCCATGATGGCCAGGAGCCCGCCGGTGTCAGGGTCCAGCAGGAGAATCGTCGCCAGGTGCGAGGGCAGGCCCTTCGCCAGGTTCTGGCCGAACACCGTGACGAGCTTGGCGCCGAGCTGCGGCGGCTGCTCCACGTAGGCCGGCATCACCCCGAAATACGCCTTCTCGGGGCCCACGGTGAGCACGGTGCGCACCGGCTGCACCACCTCGCCTCCCGAGAAGCGCGTGAGCGCCACTTCCATGGCGTCCACGAGGTCCGCGGCCGGGAGCAGCGCGGCGACGTGTTGTTCGGTGAGCAGGCGGAAGCGCTGGGACATGCGGGCATCCTCGCACAGGTCAGGCGTCGGGTGTCCAGGCGCCGGCGCTCGCCGCCGCTTCCCGGATCGTGCTCACGTGGATGGCGACGATGTCCTCCACGTCCGGCGCATAGCCGCCACTCATCGTGACCGCCACGGGAATCCCGGCGAGGCGGCAGCGGTCGAACACCATCCGGTCGCGCGCGGCCAGGCCGGCCTTCGACAGGTCCAGGCGTCCGAGCCGATCGCCCGCGAACGGATCCGCCCCCGCCAGGTAGAAGACCAGGGCGGGTCGATGGCGCTCGAGCACCGCGGACAGGTGCCGGTCGAGCGCGGCCAGGTACTCGGCGTCGGTCGTGCCGTCGGCGAGCTCCACGTCCAGGTCGCTCTGCTCCTTCCGGAACGGGTAGTTCTTGGCCCCGTGCATCGAGAAGGTGAACACCGACGGATCGTCGCGGAAGATGGCGGCCGTGCCGTTGCCCTGGTGCACGTCGAGGTCGATCACGGCCACGTGGTCCACCCGCGCCTCCCGCTGGAGGGCGCGCGTGGCGACGGCCACGTCGTTGAACACGCAGTAGCCCTCGCCCCGGTCCGCGAAGGCGTGGTGCGTGCCGCCGGCGAGGTTCGCGGCCACGCCGTCCAGAAGGGCCGCCCGCCCCGCCGCGATCGTCGCGCCCACGGACCGGCGCGACCGCTCCACCATGCCCGGCGACCACGGAAAGCCGATCCGGCGCTGCATGTCCGCCGGCAGGGTGCCGTTGGCCACGGCCTCCACGTACGCCGGGACGTGAACGAGCCGGAGGTCGTCCCACGGCGCGAGCGGCGCTTCCACGAGGTGGCCCGGCGCCAGCACGCCCTCCGCCACCACGCGCTCGCGCAGGCGGGCGTACTTCGCCATCGGGAAGCGATGCGACTCGGGCAGCGGCAGGACGAAGTGATCGGAGTAGAAGGCCTTCACGTGGCGCGGCTCCCGGCCGGTTCACACGGCACGGCCGGTGTGGTACGGTCCCGACCACGCATGATCCATCGAATCCGCACCATCGACGCTCACACGGCCGGCGAGCCCCTGCGCCTGGTCGTGGACGGCCTGCCCGCGCCCGAGGGCGCCACCATGCTCGACAAGCGGGAGTGGGCGCGCAAGCACCTGGATCACCTGCGCCGCGCGATCATGCTCGAGCCCCGCGGCCACGCGGACATGTACGGGGCGCTCCTGACGGAGCCGGCCACCGAGGGGGCCGACGCCGGCGTGCTCTTCATGCACAACGAGGGCTGGAGCACGATGTGCGGCCACGGGACCATCGCCGTTGCCACGATCGCGGTCGAACGGGGCCTGATGTGGGACGCCGGCCAGAGCCCGGGCGCGGGCATCGTGGAGATGACGCTCGACGTGCCGGCAGGGCCGGTGCGGACGCGGGCGCGCACGGCCCTCGTCGACGGCGCCACGCGCGTCACGGACGTGTCGTTCCTGAATCCGCCGTCGTTCGTCCTGGCCCCGGGCGTGCCGCTGACGGTGAGCGGACGGATGTGCACCGTCGACGTGTCGTTCGGCGGCGCCTTCTACGCCATCGTGGACGTCGAGTCGGTGGGGCTGTCGGTGGACGTCGCGGCGCTGCCGGAGCTGAAGCGGATGGGGATGGCCATCGCGCGCGAGGTGGAGCGCGTGATGAAGGTGGTCCACCCCGAGGAGCCCGGCCTGACCGGGGTGTACGGGACGATCTTCACCGCCCCCGCGCGGGAGGAGGGCGCCCACCTCCGGAACGTCACCATCTTCGCGGACGCGGAGGTGGACCGATCGCCCTGCGGCAGCGGGACCGCCGCCGTGATGGCGGTGCTGGACGAGATGGGCGTGCTGCCCGCCGCCGCGGACACGTTCGTGCACGAGAGCGTGATCGGCACGCGCTTCCACGGACGCATCCACCGGCGCCTGCGCGTCGGCGATCACCCGGCCATCGTGCCCGAGATCTCGGGCAGCGCCTGGATCACGGGCGAGCACACGTTCCTGGTCGACGCCGACGACCCGCTCAAGGCCGGTTTCCGGCTGTGAGCTACTTGGTGGGCGCGGCCGCGGCCAGCGACGCGAGCTTCGCGAAATCCACCTTGCCCGCCACGTCCTGGAGCACCTTCACGTCGTCCACGCGGTCGCCCTCGACGGTGACGAGGAAGCGCTTCGCCACCACGAGGTTCAGCTCGCCGGACTTGCGCTCCGAGTTCCACTTCTCGAAGCCGGGATTGCCGGACAGCGTAGTGGACTTCTCGTAGCCGTCGTCGGTTTCCTTCTCGTAGCCGGCGGTGAGGAACATCGCCCACGGCGCGATCAGCACCTGGTTGAAGGCGGAGTCGACGATCTTGACGTCGATCTGCCCGTTGCTGCCGTTGGTGTAGCGGACTTCGGTCTGCGAGAACGACACGGGCGCCGTCATCCGCTCGCCCTTCGGCTTGCCCATCGTCCAGCCCGACACGGTGGGGAACGCCGTCTGCAGCTCGCGGAAGCTGACCGGGTCCGACATCTTGCCGTTGTTGCCGCCGAGGGCCGCCGCCATGCCCTGCATGGCCTTGGCGAAGTCCTCCATGCCCTTGCCGGCTTCGCCGGCCGCGGCTTCCGAGGCCGTGCCCGCCGCGGCCGCGCCGGCCTTGGCCATCTCCTCGCCGGCCTTCGCCGCCGACTCGGCCGCCTGCTGCAGCGCATCGGCCGCCTTTTCCTCCGGCGACTTGCCGCACGCCCCGCTCACGGCCACGGCCGCCACGACTGCCACGCCCATCAGGACTCGACGCATGTCCATCCTCCGGCGCACGTCTCACGCGCGCGTTGTGGATGATAGCGCGAGAGGCCGGCGCCGGCCCTCAGTCCAAATCGTGCGCGCCTGTGCCGAAACGCGCCAACTGAAGTTCGGCGGCGCGTGGCCGATTGCCTGCCCATGCAGACCCGCTCCTTCCGGACCCAGGGGCTCACGCGCGTGAGCCTGTCGGCCGTCGCGCTCGTCGCGGCCACGTCGCTCGTCTCGACCGCGCCCGCCTCCGAGGGCGCCGACCCGCTCGTCCGGCTTCGGGCGGGCAACGAGCGGTTCGTGAAGGGGGCCAACGCCGAGGTGCCGCTCGGACAGGGTGCCCGGCAGCCGCTCACGCAGGGCCAGCACCCGTTCGCGATGGTGCTCTCCTGCGCCGACTCGCGCGTGCCGCCCGAGTACATCTTCAACGCCGGCCTCGGCGAGCTGTTCGTCATCCGGTCGGCCGGTGAGGTGATGGACCACTCCGTCGCCGCCAGCCTCGAATACGGCGCCGAGCACCTGCACATCCCGCTGCTCGTGGTGATGGGCCACGAGTCGTGCGGCGCCGTGACCGCGGCCTCGCAGGCCGAGCACGGCGAGGGACCGAACCTCGACTACCTCGTCACGCACATCCGCGCCGGCATCCAGCGGACGCCCGAGGAGCAGCACGACCTCCGGACGCTCATCCTGGCCAACGTCGAGCAGGTGATCAACGACGCGCTCACGGGCAGCTCGATCCTGCGCGGCGCGTCGGCCGCCGGCCACCTCAAGGTGGTGGGCGCGTACTACGAGCTGGCCACCGGGCGCGTGATCTTCTCCGAGCCCGTCGGCGCCACCACCACCGTCGCGGCGCACAAGTAGTCATGCGGGCACGGACTCTCGCGGCCCTCGCGCTGATGGCCGGCCTGGCCACGACCGCCGCGGCGCAGTCGCACGAGCCGGCGGCCGCCGGTCACGACGCCCCGGCGCCGCAGGCGGCCAAGACCGCGCCGGCGGAGGCCGGCCACGACGCCGAACCGGCGAAGGCCGGTCACGACGCCGCGCCTGCGAAGACCGCGCCGAAGCCGGCGCCGAAGGTGTCCTCGGTGGTCGGAGCGTCGTCGGCGAAGCCGGCGGGTGGAAAAGCGCCGGCGGCCGGCGAACACGGGGCCAGGACCGGCGGCTACGTCGCCACCGGCGCGTCGCCGCGCGGCAAGTCGTCGGCAGGCGGCCGCAAGCCGCGGCCGGTCGTGTCCGGCGCGTCCGCGCTCACCACGGCGACGTCCGAGGCCGGCGCGCATGGCGCGGCTCCCGAATCGGAAGCGGCACCGCACGCGGCCGCCGCGCACGCCGAGGCGCCGGCGCCCACGCCCGCGCCGGAACCGTCGGAGAAGACGGCGGAGAAGCCCGCCGCCGGTCCGCGCAAGGCCACGCGTCTCACGGAGGTGCACGGGCGCATCAGCGCGGCGCTGGCGGAGATGCACGCGGAGGACGCCGCCGCGCGCGCCGAGGCGGCGCACGGCGGGGCTGGCGCGGACCACGCCGAGACCGCCGCGGGACACGGCGAGGGCGCGAGCGCGTCCTCGGGCCCGGCCGCCGCCATGCCGCGGGTGTTCATCTCGTGGCCGCCCGCCCGCTGGACCGTGACCTGGCCCGAGCCCGGCCGCGTGTGCCTGACCTGGCCCGTCGAGGCCACGGCCCCGGCGACGCCGGCGAAGCGGCCCACCCGCGACTGACACGATTCGCGACAGCCGGTCCCAAATCGGTCGGCCGCCGCGCGGGCGGCGCTCGATGGGCGCGTAAATTCCCGAAGAAAACCCCGGGTTGCGAGCCCGCGCTGGCCCGGCAGGGAGTTTGCGATGACTCGAGGCGCCATGCGCGTCATCCGCTCCGGGCTCCTGGCCCTCACCGTGTTCGCCGCCGCCCAGGGGGTCGGGGCGCAATCGTCGCCCGCCACCATCGGCGGCGCGCTGCCGCCGCTCTTCCCGGTGGACAACTGGTGGAACCAGGACGTCAGCCAGGCGCCGGTGGCGGCCGAGTCGTCCGCCCTCATCGGCTTCATCAACAACGGGGGCACGCGCCGGCTCCATCCGGACTTCGGCGGCTATGCCGGCGGGACCGACATCTACGGGTTCCCGTACGTCGTGGTGGCCGGCGATCAGCCCAAGCGGCAGGTGCAGTTCTACTACGACGACGAGAGCGACGGCGTCGGCGTGCCGTTCTATCCGATCCCCGATCAGGCCATCACGCAGCCGTACTGGATCGAGGGCGGCCCCGCGGGCAACCAGTCGCCGGGCGGCGATCGCCACATGCTGATCGTCGACAAGGACAACAAGAAGCTCTACGAGCTCTACGACCTCGGCTGGGACGGCACGAAGTGGACGGCCGGATCGGGCGCGGCGTTCGACCTGCAGACCAACCAGCGGCGCCCGGACGGCTGGACGTCGGCTGACGCCGCGGGCCTGGCCATCCTGCCCGGGCTCGTGCGCTACGACGAGGTGTACGGCCCCGGGGAGATCACGCACGCGTTCCGGGTCACCGTGCGCGCCAGCAACACCTATTACGTGTGGCCCGCCTCCCACAAGGCCGGCAGCAACCCCGCGGCGCCGCCGATGGGTGCGCGGCTCCGCCTGAAGGCTTCGAAGGACATCTCCGGCTTCCCGCCGGAGATGCAGAAGATCTTCCGCGCCATGAAGCGGTACGGCCTCATCGTGGCCGACAACGGGTCGGACATGTACATCAGCGGCGCCTTCGACCCGCGCTGGGACAACGACGTCCTCAACCCGGCCTTCCGCGGCCTGTCGGCCAGCGACTTCGAGGTGGTGCAGCTCGGCTGGCGCGGCACGACGACGCCCTGCAATCCCGGCACGCCCTCCAACCTGTGGGCGACCGTGAACGGCTACGACGTGCAGCTCGGCTGGACGCCGCCCGCCGGAAGCTGGCTCGGCCACTACCTGGACGCCGGGACCGCGCCCGGCCTCTCGAACCTCGCCTCGGTCCCGGTGCCGGCGCCCGGCACGTCGCTCGGCGGCCGCGTGGCGGCCGGACGCTACTACGTGCGCGTCAGGACCGCGGCCGCCTGCGGCATCGGGTCGTCGTCGAACGAAGTGGTGGTGGACGTGCCGTCGGGCTGCGCCGTGCCCGCGGCGCCGGGCACGCTCATGGCCGGCGTCTCGGGGCGCATGGTGTCGCTGCAGTGGGGGCCGTCGGCCAACGCGGCGTCGTACCTCGTGGAAGCCGGCACCGCGCCCGGCGCCTCGAACCTCGCCAACCTCGACGTGGGCGGGGCGCGCGCCATCGGCGGCCAGGTGGGCCCCGGGACCTACTACGCGCGGGTGCGCGGCCGGAGCGCGTGCGGACTGGTCGGCCCCCCATCGAACGAGGTCACGGTCGTCGTGCACTAGCCGGGCCGCGTCGCGTTCGCGGACGGCCCCGTCCCGCACGCGCACACCTGCCCAGGGGGGAGCCGCGATTTCGCGGCGCCCGGACCGCGCCACACCCCGGAACGGCTGGCCGCGTGTTTGCTCCCGCCGCGGCATGCGCCTGATGCTCCGGGACCTGCGCCACGCCGTCCGTTCGCTCACGGGCCGGCCGATCCTGGCCGCCACCACCGTCGTCACGCTGGCCATCGGCATCGGCGGGACGACGACCCTCATCGCGCTGGCCGCCGCGCTCCTTCGCCCGCTGCCCTGGCCGGAGGCGGACCGCGTCGTCCGCGTGTTCGCGGTGGAGCAGGACACGGCGTTCGGCGTGGCGTCGTTCCCGAACCTCGACGACCTCGCGCGGCGCGCCCGATCCCTGGACGCCCTCGCCATCCACCAGCAGACGGTCGTCTCCTACGGCCTCGGCGACGACACCATCACGGCCGCGGTCGAGCTCGTGAGCGGGCCCTACTTCCGCATGGTCCGGCTGCCCGTGACGATGGGCCGCCCGCTGAGCGACGGCGACGACCGCGCGGCCGCGCCGGTGGCCGTGGTGAGCGATCGCTGGTGGCGCACGCGCCTCGGCGGCGATCCGGCGGCGATCGGGCGCGTGGTGCACCTGAACGGCGCGCCCTTCACCGTCGTCGGCATCGCGCCGTCCGTCTTCCACGGCAGCTATGACGGGCTGGGCACCGATCTCTGGGTGCCGCTCACGACCTACGCCGTCGTCCGTCCGCGCGGACTCGACATCGAGCGGCGCGGCTGGGGCTGGCTGCAGGCCACGGCGCGGCTCGCGCCCGGCGTGTCGATGGCGACCGCGCGCGCGGAGGTCGAGCGCGTCGCCGCGGCCTTGCGGCAGGAATACCCGCGCGAGGATCGCCGGCTCGCCTTCGCGGTCGTGCCGGCGGCGGTCCTGCCCGAGTCGATGGGCGGCGACATCGATCGCCTCCTGGTATTCGTGGCCGCGATCGCCGTGCTGGCGCTCCTGGCCGCGTGCGCGAACGTGGCCAACGCGTCGCTGGCCGGGGTGGGGGAGCGCGGCACCGAGATCGCCGTGCGCATGGCGCTGGGCGCCTCCACCCGCGACATCGCCCGGCTGTGGATCGCCGAGAGCCTGGTCGCCTCGGGGGCGGCCACCATCCTCGGGCTCCTGATGGCCGTGTGGGCGCGCGACGCCCTCCTTGGCGCGCCGCTGCCGCCGGGGCTCGAGAACTTCGCGCTGGACATCCGCATCGACTGGATCGTGGCGGCAGCCGCCGCCGGGCTGATGGCGCTGGCGACGTGCCTGGCCGGCGTGCTGCCGGCGCGCCGGGCCGCGAAGGTGGAACCCGCGCAGCCGCTGCGCGACGGCGCCGCGTCGAGTGTCGGGGGACGGGGCGGATGGCTGCGCTCGGCGCTCGTCTCCGCGCAGTCCGCGGCCGCGCTTGCGCTGGTCGCGCTGGCGGCGCTCCTGGGCCAGAGCCTGTGGGCGGCCGGACGGCTCGATCTCGGGTTCGATCGCCGGCAGCTCGTCGTGGCGACG
The DNA here is from genome assembly GCA_041394705.1 of Vicinamibacterales bacterium. Taxonomy (GTDB): domain Bacteria; phylum Acidobacteriota; class Vicinamibacteria; order Vicinamibacterales; family UBA2999; genus CADEFD01. Next base: position 166,598 of record JAWKHS010000011.1, on the reverse strand, counting down.
GCGAACCTGAACGGCCTGGGCCTCGACGACGCGGCGAGCCTCGCCTATCACGACGCCGCGATGGCCCGCGTCCGCGCGCTGCCCGGCGTCGAGGCGGCCACCGCCGCGGCGATGGTGCCGCTCGGCGGCCACGACGAACGGCGCGGCGTGACCATCGAGGGCTACGTGCCGCCGGACGGCGATCCCGTGCTGTCGGTGCCGACCAACGTGGTCTGGCCGGGCTACTTCGAGGTGATGCGGATTCCGCTCGTGGCCGGCCGCCTGTTTCTCGACGCCGACGCCAGGGCCGCCGCGCCGCTCGTGGCCGTGGTGAACCAGACGATGGCGCGGACGTACTGGCCGTCGGGCCAGGCCGTCGGACGCGTCGTGAACCTCGGCGCCGAGCAGGCGGAAGTGGTGGGCGTCGTGGGCGACGGCACCTACTACGCGATCGGCGAAGCGCCGATGCCGTTCCTCTACCTGCCGTACGGTCCGGGACAGCCGCATCTCTCGGGCCTGACCTTCCACGTGCGGACGGCGATCGATCCGGCGGTGATGGTGCGGCAGCTCACGCGGGAGCTGCGCGCGCCCGATCCGCGCGTGCGGGTCGAGGACGCCATGACGTACGACGCGCTGCGGGCGGCCGCGCTCCTGCCCACGCGCGCCATGGGCTGGCTGAGTGTCGGCTTCGGCGTGGTGGCGCTCGCCCTGCTGGCCGTCGGCGTGTACGGCGTGACCGCCTACTCGGTGGCCGCGCGGCGGCGAGAGCTCGTGCTGCGCGTGGCGCTCGGCGCCCACCCCGATGCCGTCCGCCGGGCCGTCGTCGCACGCGCGGTGGCCACCGGACTGCCAGGACTGCTGGCTGGCCTGGCCCTGGCGACGGCGCTCGGACAACTGCTGCGCGGCGTGCTCGTGGGCGTCGCTCCGATCGAGCCGTGGCCGCTCCTGCTGGCGGCGTGCGGCGTCCTCGCGCTGGCCGCGCTGGCGGCCTACGTGCCCGTCCGGCGCGTGGGCCTCACCGACCTCGCGCACCAGTTGCGGCGCCAGGACTAGTCCGGGTTCAGCAGCCGATGGCGAGTCCGTCCTTGCGCATGTCGGACCCGCCAAGGAGCACGCCCGTGGCGGCGTCGATCATGATGGCCTGGTAGCCGCCCATCTGGCCGCGTCCATCGCGCAGCCGGTGCCCGCGGGCTTCCAGGGCGGCGCGGACGCCTGCCGGGATGCCGCGCTCCACGGCCAGGACCTGGTCCATGTGGCGCACGCGCGGCGACTCACCCGCGGCCTGGACGTGCAGGCCGAAGTCCACGAGCTTCGCCACGATCTGCGCGTGGGCCTGCGCCTGGTTGTCGCCGCCCATCACGCCGAACGACACCCATGGCCGCCCGTCCTTCAGGAGCATCGCGGGCACGAGCGTGTGGAGGGGCCGCTTGCCGGGCGCGACCTGGTTGGGATGGCCGGGCGTCAGCACGAAGCCCGACGCGCGGTTGTTCAGCACGACGCCCGTGTCGCCGGCGACGATGCCGGCGCCGAAGCTGGAGAAGAGCGACTGGATGAACGACACCACGAGGCCGCTCGCGTCGGCGGCCGTCAGGTAGACGGTGTCGCCGCGGTCGTTGCCCGCGAAGTCGCGGGCCGCGCCGGCGGGGCCGCCCGTCAGTCCGGGCGCGTACGTCTTCGCCGTCCGCATGTCGATCTCGCCGCGCCGGGCGTCGCCGTACGCCTTCGAGACGAGCGTCCGGAGCGCGGCGTCCGGGACGAAGGCGCGGTCGGCCAGGTAGGCGCCGCGATCGGCGAACGCGATCTTCTTGGCTTCGGCCACGACGTGCAGGTAGTCGGCGCTGTTGTGGCCCATCGCCGCGACGTCGAAGCCTTCCAGGATGTTCAGCATCTGCAGCGCCACGAGGCCCTGCGTGCTCGGCGGCATCTCGTACAGGTCGACGCCCCGGTAGCCGGTCGAGATCGGCGTCACCCAGTCGGCCGTGTGCGCGGCCAGATCGCGCGCCGTCAGGAGGCCGCCGCGCGCGCGCATGTCACGGTCGATGGCCTCGGCGATCGGGCCGGTGTAGAAGGCGGCCGCGCCGTTCCGGGCGATGCGCGCCAGCGTGTCCGCGAGCCGCGGGTTCGAGGCCAGCGCGCCAGGTTCCGGAGCCGCGCCATCGGGAAGGAACGTGGCGGCGGCGGCCCGGTCCCGCGCCAGGCGCGGCACGGCGTCCTGCCACTCGTGCGCCATCAGCTCCGCCACCGGATAGCCGTCGCGCGCGTGGGCGATCGCGGGCTCCAGGAGCCGGTCCAGCGGCCAGGAGCCGAAGCGCTCGAGCAGCGCCGCCCATCCGCTGACCACGCCGGGCACGTTCACGGCAAGGGGGCCTTCCGCCGGCATCACCGTGTGGCCGCCGGCCGTGAAGGCCTCCGGCGTGGCGCCGCCCGCGGCCCGCCCGCACGCGTCGAGTCCGTGCACCTGCCCGGAGGCCGGGTCGTACACCAAGGCGAACAGATCGCCGCCGATGCCCGTCATGGAGGGCTCGATCACGGCCAGGACCGCGGCGGCTGCGACGGCGGCGTCCACGGCGTTGCCCCCGCGCTGCAGTACGTCCAGGCCCGCCGCCGAGGCCAGGGACTGGCTCGTGGCGATCATGCCGCGCCGCCCGACGGCCGGGGATCGGGAGGCGGAGGGATTGCCCCACGGACGGTCGCCGTGCGGCGTGGAAGGCGGTGCGGTCATCGTGGCGCGGTTCCTGGGATGGTGGACGGACCGGACGGCCGCGTCCGCCAGAGGGTTCCTGGCGCCGTCATTCTACGCCCGGGCGGGACGGGGCCCCGCCGCGGGCGCCGATGGACGCGCCGGGCCCGCCGATTCCGATGAACATTCACCGCGCGGGGCCGTCCATACCAGTGAGTGCGCCGTGAACGGCGCACCGAGATCAGGAGGCCCTGAACATGTTTCGCGTGCTGGACTGGAACTTCTCCGGGACGGCCGAGCCCGTGGTGGCGGCGTTGCTGCTCGCCACGATCATCGTGACGCTCGTGCTCGTCTGACCCCTGGGTGCCGCGCTCGCGCGGCTTCGTTCCCAACGCCTGGCGCCGACCGAGACGGTCGCGGCCAGGCGTTCGTGCGTACGGCTCAGCGCGCGGCGCTCGGCTGGTCGCCCGTGGCCAGGTAGCTGCGCCTGGCGCGCACGGTGACGCCGGGCCGCTTGACGCGCACGTCGAGCTTGTGCGGTTTGCCGTCCAGCGCCTCCGGCGCGAAGGCCAGCAGGTACTGGCTCCGGAGTTCCTGCGCCACGCGCGTGAAGGTGGACGCCATCAGGTCCGTCTTCTGCAGCTCGAAGTAGCCGCCGCCCGTCTCCTCGGCGATGCGCCGCAGGTTGCGATCGGGCCGCGAGCGGATCCGCCGCGCGCCGTTGAAGAAGTCCACCGACAGGCCGACGCCGTACACCATCACTTCCTCGTCGCGGGCCCTCGCCATGACGTCGCCGAAGCGGACGCGGCTGGCGGTGTCGTCGCCGTCGGTGAAGAGCAGGATGACGCGCCGGCCCTCGACGTCCTTGAAGGCGTCCATGCTGAACGCCAGCGCGTCCCACAGGCGCGTGGCGTTGCCGAACTGCAGGTCGTCGAGCGCCGCGATGAGCTCGTCGCGATCGCTCGTGAAGGTCCCCGACAACTGCAGCTTGTCGTTGAAGGCCCCCACCTGCGCCTTGTCCACGGGCAGCATCCGGATCAGGAACTGCTCCGAGGCCTGGTTCAGCAGCTTCAGGTGCTCGGTCATGCTCGCGCTCGTGTCGAGCATGACGACCGCCGTGAACGGCTGCGGGTCGTTCGAGAACGACGAGATCGTCACCGGCCGGCCGTTGTCCAGGATCTCGAAGTCGTCCTGCGTGAGGTCGGGCACGAGGCGGCCGGTGGCGTCGGTGGCCGTGGCGTAGACGGGGACGGTGCGGACCGACGACCGGAACGTCGGCTGCGCGCTGACGGCCAGGAGCGACGAGGCCACGAGGGCGACCGCGATCGGGAGGGAGCGAGTCATGTCGGCGAGCCTCCGGGACGATGACGGCAGGACCAGGCGGCGCGTGCCCGGTCCGATCTCAAGGGTACGTCAACGTCACGGTGAAGCCCACCGCGTCGGCCGAGCTTGCCGGGGCGTACACCATCACGCAGAACGAGCCGAGCCCCACGGCCGAGCTCACCTCGACCGACTGCAGGTTGCCCGAGGTGGACGAGATGGCCGGGAGGCACCCCGAGCCGTCGGCGCGCGGGATGCCCAGCGCGACCGAGAGCGCCGTCGGCGGCGAGATGTCGCTGACCACGGCCTTGGCGGGGCCCGTGATCTGGGGCACGAAGGAGCGCGAGACGGACCCGCCGGGGCCGACGGACCCGGGGAACGACACCGTCACCGGCGTGGTGATGGGCGAGGTGGTCGTGGTGGTGGCCGACGTCGGGGTGTCGTTGCCGCACCCGGCGGCGAGCAGCGCCGCGGCGGCGCACGAGACGAGCACTGCGCGCGATCTCACTGGAAGTACCCGATGCGAATGGCGAACCGGACCGGCGCCGTGAGCGTGCTGGCGTCCGAGACCGACACGCAGTGCACGCCCTGGGTCGTGTACTCGCGCAGCTGCGGCGTGAGGCCGGCCGCCACCGTGACCGTCGTCGTGGCGGCGCACCCGGTGCCCCGCGGCACGCCGAACCCGAGCTGCAGCGGCGTCGCCAGCGCGTCGCGGCCGTTCTCGGCCGTCACGCTGGCCAGGGTGACGAACACCCCCGAGTCCTGCGGGATCGTGAAGGAGTAGAACGACGACCCCTGCGCCCCGACCGTGCCCGTGAACAGGCGCGACGTGCCCGAGACGAGGCTGTCGGGAATGCTCGGCGACGTGGGCGTCGGGGTGTCGTTGCCGCAGGCCGTCGCCAGCGCCGCCAGGGTCGTGAGGCCGACCGCTACCACCAGGCGGGTCACGGGTGGCCGATGGTGACGGCGAACGGGGCCGGGCTCGCCAGGTTGCCGATGTCGTAGACGCGCACGCAGTGGGTGCCCGGGGCCAGCGTCGTGCTGATGTGCGGGCCCTCGCCGGACTGCGTGTTCAGCGACAGGTCGGTCGGGCAGTCGGTGCCATCCGGCACGCCGACGCCGAGGCCGACCCACACCGTGGTGGGCACCGGCCCGCCGCCGACGGCGTTCAGGGTGGCCGTGACCGTCCCGTTGGTCGGCACGTCGAACGAGTAGAACCGGTAGCCGCCCACCGGCAGGGTGCCGCTGAAGTTCTCCGACACCGCGGGGTCGGCGACCGTGGTGGTCGTGGTGGTGTCGGTCGTGGTGGGCGAGGTGGGGTTGTCTTTACCGCAGCCGGCGGCGACCAGGGACAACAGGGTCACGGCCAGGGCGGGAACACGAACACAGGGTGGCATCGGCCTCCGGGCGAGCAAGAGTCTTACCACGAGCATACACGCTCCCGGCGAGCCCCGGCCGTGCGGGACAGGCCTGGGACGTCCACCGGACCGGTCGTTGCGTGCAGCGACGGGCCGCTCGCCGCGGCTCGTCCGTTGCAACCCGGTCAGCGGCGTTACCATGGGGGACCGTGCCACAGCCAGTCGATCCGGGGCTCTGCGGACGCTGCCGGTGGCACCGCCTGGTGCCGGGGGCGGTGTCGACGTTCTGGATGTGCACCCGAAGCCTCACGGACCCCGCTTTCCCCAGGTATCCGCGCTTGCCTGTCCGCGCCTGCCGGGGATTCGACGAGGGCCCACCTCGCGAGGCCGGCGCGTGACGGCCCGGCACGCGGCCGCCGCCGGGCTCGCCCTGGCCTTCCTCGCGTCCGGCGTCCCGACGTCCGGGCGGTCCGCGCAGGCCGAGCCGACGCTCGCCGACGTGCTCGCGCGCGCCGCCACCTACGTCCGCGGCTACGAAGAGCGCTTCTCCCTGCTCGTGGCCGAGGAAGAGTACGTGCAGGAGATCCGGCGGCCCGACAACAACCCGTCGGCCGGCAACCTGTCGCGCACCAACCCCGGCGGCGGCTTCTCCACCGGGGGCGGGGTCCGCAAGCGCCAGACCCTGCGCTCCGACTACCTGCTGGTCCGGGTCGGAGGCGGCGGGGGCTGGCTGCCGTTCCGGGACACGTTCCAGGTGAACGGACGCCGCGTGGCCGACCGCGGCGATCGCCTGGCGAAGCTCTTCCTGGAACCCACCGTCGGCAGCCTCGACCGCGCGTCGCGGATCATGGCCGACAGCACCCGCTACAACCTCGGGTCGATGACGCGGACCATCAACATCCCGACGCTGGCCCTGCTGTTCCTGCACCCCGACGTGCGCGGCCGGTTCGACGTCTCCTTCGCCGCCACCGACCAGGTGGACGGCAAGCCGGCCTGGCGCCTCGAGTACCACGAGCGCGACCGGCCCACCCTCATCAAGACCACCCGGGGTCGGGACCTGCCCGTCTACGGCGAACTCTGGGTGGACGCGGCCACCGGCACCGTCCTGAAGACCATGATGACGGCGGCCGACCCCGTGATCCGGGCCGTCGTGACCACCACCTACCGCGCGGACGACGCCCTGGACTTCTGGGTGCCGGCGCGGATGGAGGACTACTACAAGGCCCTGAACGACGTGGACGAGGTGACGGGCGTGGCGACCTACGCCAACTACCGGCGGTTCACGGTGGCGGTGGACGAGGTCATCAGGCGAGGGCCGCCGGGGTAGGGGTCGTCCGGCGGCGCGCCGGGGTAAGCTGAGAGGATGCGGATGACGATGGCGAAGACGGGATTCGGGTGCGTCGTGGTGCTGACGGCCGCCGTGCTCGGCGGGTGCGCGGATGCCCAAACCGCGGCGTCCGCGCCGCAGGCGCCGGCGCCGGGGACGGGCCAGGCCGACGAGGTCGTGGCCAAGATCGGCGACAAGACCTTCACCCTGAAGGACGTCGAGTCCCGGTGGCAGGAGGACGACCCGGCCGAGCGCGCCCGCGTGACCCAGCTGCTCTACCAGCACCGGCGCGCCAGCATCGACCAGCTGGTGAGTGACTACCTGCTGGATCAGGCCGCGGCCAAGGCCGGCACGACGCGCGAGAAGTACGTCGAGGCCGAACTGGAGAAGCGGCGCCAGCCCGTCACCGAAGCCGAGATCCAGAAGGTCTACGACGACAACCGCGACCGGGTCGGCGCCTCCACGGTGAACGACCTCCGCGAGTCGATCACGGCCTTCATCCAGCGCAACCGCGACGCCCAGAACCTGGCGGTGATGGTGGCGGACCTGAAGCGGAGCGGCCCGGCCGTGAACATCTCGCTCGATCCGCCCCGCTACGACGTGGCGATCGCCGATCACGATCCGAGCCGGGGTCCCAAGGACGCGCCGATCACGATTGTCGAGTTCTCCGAGTACCAGTGCCCGTTCTGCGCGCGCGTCACGCCCACGCTGAAGGCGCTCGAGGAGAAGTACGCCGGCAAGATTCGCCTGATCTACAAGGACTTCCCGCTGCAGAACCACCTGCAGGCGCCCAAGGCGGCGGAGGCCGCGCACTGCGCCGGCGACCAGGGCAAGTACTGGGAGCTGCACGACCGCATGTTCCAGAACCAGCAGCAGCTGCAGGTGCCGCAGCTGAAGCAGAGCGCCGGAGCGCTCGGCCTCGACCAGGCGAAGTTCGACCAGTGCCTCGACTCCGGCAAGTACGCGTCGATCGTGCAGGAAGACATCGCCTACGGCGAGAAGATGGGCGTCGGATCCACGCCCACGATCTACATCAACGGCCGCCTGGTGTCGGGCGCGCAGCCGCCCGCGGTCTTCGAGGACATCATCGACGACGAGCTCGCCCGCAAGGGCGGGAAGTAGCGGCCGCCGCGCGGCTGCGCCTGACCGCGTCGCCCGAGGCGGCGCCGACCCGTCCTACGGTGTGAGGACGATCTTTCCCCGCGCGCCCGGCGCCATCACGCGCCGGTGCGCCTCGGCGGCCTCGGCCAGCGGCAGCTCGGCGCCGACCACGGGCCTGAGCGCGCCGGAGGCCAGCGCTTCGCCGACCGCCGCGTGCGCCGCGGCGAGATCCTCGTCGCTCACGCCCCACAGGGCGAAGCCCGTCACCACCGACTGCTTGCCCATGATCTTGCGCGGGTCGATCTCGATCCGCCCGCGGTTCCCCACGATCACGATCCGGCCCTGCGGCGCGACGATCGTCAGGTCCGCGTCCAGGTTGACGTTGGCGAGCATCTCGATGATGACGTCGGGCCCGCGGCCGCTCGTCAGGGCGAGCACCCGGTCGGCGTGGCCGGGGTCGCGGTGGTCCACCGCGTGGTGCGCGCCTTCGGCCGCGACGAGCGCCAGGCCGTCGTCGGTCCCGGCGGTCCCGATCACGGTGTAGCCGGCGGCCCGCGCCAGCTGCACGACGGACATCCCGACGCTGCCGCTGGCACCGTGGACGAGCACCACGTCGCCCGCCTTCGGCGCCGCCCGGCGGAGCGCCTCGTGCGCGGTCACGCACGGGACGCCGACCGCGGCGCCTTCGGAGAACGACACGCGCTCCGGCAGCGGATGCGTCTGCCCCGCCCAGCACAGCACCACCTGGCGATAGGCGCCATACGCCTTGTGGTCGGCCGTACCGGCGATGTACACCCGGTCGCCGATCTTCGGCGACTCCACCCCCGGCCCCGCCGCATCCACCACACCCGCGCCATCCGCCCCAGGCGAATAGGGCAGCGTCGGCTTGATCGCGTAGGTGCCGCTCAACATGTAGGTGTCGAACGGATTCACCCCCACCGCTTCGAGCCGTACCCGTACCTGCCCCGGCCCCGGCGCCGGCTCTGGAATCTCATCGAGGCGGAGCACGTCAGGCCCGCCGAACTCGTGTGCGCGGATGGCGATCATGGGTACGAACTGTATCGCGGGTCCCGGGTCCCGGGTCCCGGGTCCCGGATCTCGGGTCTCGGGGCCCGATTTCGGTTCGGCTCTTCGGGTCGTGGGTGCCGCCTCTCAGATAGCCGGTACAACCTGCCGCGCTTCCCGAGCCCCGGGCCCCGAGCCCCGAACCCCGGGATAAGCTGTCTCCAATGAATTGGCTCTCCCGCCTCGAATCGCCCCAGAACGCCCTGGCCGTGCTGACGGCCATGATCACGCCGGCGGTGCTGATCTCGGCGTGCGGCGCGCTCATCTTCTCCACGAGCTCGCGGCTGGGCCGGGTGGTGGACCGCGTCAGGACGCTGTCCGAGCGGTTCGAGAACCTGGTCAAGCATCCCGAGACGGACGAAATGGCGGACGACCGCCGGCAGCTCGTGTTCAGCCAGCTGGATCGGCAGACCTCGCGCGCGCGTCTGATTCAGCGGGCCATGGTGGCCTTCTACACCGCGCTCGGGATGTTCGTGGCGTGCAGCGTCTCCATCGCGATCGTCGCGGCGCTGGCCGGGGCGTTCACGTGGGTCGCCGTCGTCCTGGGCGTCGGGGGCGGGCTGTTCATGCTGTACGGCAGCGTCCTGCTCGTGATCGAGTCGCGGATGGCCATGTGGGCCATCACGTCGGAGATGGACTTCGTCTGGAAGGTCAGCACCAAATACGCGGCCGGGGAGCTGGACGAGGCCCGCGGGGGCCCGGCCACGTGGCTGGGCAAGCGGATCGGGTAGACGGTCGCGCCTCCTCGTCGTACGCGCCTCAAATCCCAGTGCTATAGTGAGCGACTCCGCGGCCACCGCGCGTTCGGCGCGCGTGTTGCTGCCGCCGACCGGGGAGGACCGATGAACACCTCCGTTGCGATCTCGCTGACCGTGAACGGTCAGACCCACGAGCACGAGGTCGATGCCCGCCTCCTGCTCGTCCACCTGCTCCGCGACCACCTCCATCTGACCGGGACCAAGGTCGGATGTGACACGAGTCAGTGCGGCTCGTGCACGGTGCTGGTGGACGGCGTGGCCGTGAAGGCCTGCACGGTGCTGGCCGCCCAGGTGGACGGCGCCGCCGTGACCACCATCGAGGGCCTGGCGCCTCCAGGCCAGCTGCACCCCATCCAGGAAGCCTTCTGGAACAAGCACGGTCTGCAGTGCGGCTTCTGCACGCCCGGGATGGTGTTCGCCACCCACGCGCTCCTTTCGCATACGCCGGACCCGACGCCCGAGCAGGTGCGCCACGGGCTGGAAGGCAACCTGTGCCGGTGCACGGGCTACCAGAACATCGTGCGCGCCGTGCGTGAGGCCGCCTCGGCGATGGGGGGTGCGAAATGAGCTCGCGCATCTTCGGCTCCGCCATCCGCCGCCGCGAGGACCCGCGCCTGCTCACGGGCACGGGCACCTTCACCGACGATCTCTACCTGCCCGGCATGGCCCACGCGGCGATGCTGCGCAGCCCGCACGCGCACGCGCGCATCAAGAGCATCGACACGAGCAAGGCCAAGGGCGCGCCCGGCGTCGTGGCCGTCTACACGGGAGCAGACACGGACGGCGTGCTGAAGCCCATGCCGTGCGCGTGGCTCGTGCCGAACGCCGACCTGAAGGTCGCTGAATATCCCGTGGTGGCCAAGGACACCGTCCGCTATGTGGGCGACGTGGTAGCCGTCGTGGTGGCAGAGACGCAGTACCAGGCCTACGACGCGCTCGAGCTCATCGACGTGAAGTACGAGACGCTCGGGGCCGTCGTCGATCCGCAGAAGGCCGTCGCGTCCGGTGCGCCGCAGGTCCATGCCTCCGCGCCCGGCAACCAGGCCTTCCACTGGACCGTCTCCGGCGGCGACGTGAAGGCCGCGTTCGACGCGCCCGGCACAGTCGTGGTCAAGGACCGGATCATCCAGCAGCGCCTCATCCCGACGGCCATGGAGCCGCGCTCCGCGCTGGCCCAGTGGACGGCCATCTCGGGCGAGCTCACGCTGTGGAACACCACGCAGAACCCGCACATCGTGCGGTTCATCGCGTCCATCGTCACCGGCGTGCCCGAGGACAAGCTGCGCGTGGTGGCGCCAGAGGTGGGCGGCGGCTTCGGCAGTAAGATTCCGCAGTACCCGGGCGAGTTCATCGCCTGCTTCTGCTCGATGCGCCTGAACCGGCCCGTGAAGTGGACCGAGACGCGCAGCGAGAACTACATCGCCACCACGCACGGCCGCGACCACGTGCAGGAAGTGGAGATGGCCGGCACGCCGGACGGGAAGATCACGGGCCTGCGCGCCACGGTGTGGGCGGGCATGGGCGCCTACCTGTCCACGGCGGCCCCGGGCATCCCGACCATCCTGCACGGGCTCATGCTGTGCGGCCCCTACCTGATCCCGGCCGTGCACGAGGACGTGTACGGCGTCTACACGAACACGACGCCCGTCGAGGCGTATCGCGGCGCCGGCCGGCCGGAAGCCACCTACATGCTGGAGCGGCTCATCGACCGCTTCGCCGCCGCGGTGGGCAAGGACCCGGTGGAGGTGCGCCGGATCAACCTCATCCCGAAGTTCGACAACGGGCACGCCGTGGCCACGGGGCTCACCTACGACAGCGGCGACTACCACACCAACCTCGACAAGGCGCTCACGCACATCGGCTACGACGCGCTGCGCAAGGAGCAGGCGGAGGCCCGCACGAAGGGCCGCTACCTGGGCATCGGCGTCTGCACGTATGTGGAGATCTGCGGCCTCGGCCCCTCGCAGGTGGCGGGCGCCGTGGGCTTCCAGGGCGGACTGTGGGAGAGCGCCATCGTGCGCTTCCACCCGTCCGGCAAGGTGAACGTGTTCGTGGGCTCCAAGCCGCACGGCCAGGGCGAGGAGACCACCTTCGCGCAGATCGTGTCGTCCGAACTTGGCGTGGACGTGAACGACGTGAAGGTCGTGCACGGCGACACGGACAAGACGCCCATGGGCTGGGGCACCTACGGTAGCCGCACCACCGCCGTGAGCGGCGCGGCGCTGGCCGTCGCGCTCCGGAAGATCAAGGACAAGGCCACGGCCCTCGCCGCCCACCTGCTCGAGGCGTCGGTGGAAGACATGGACTACGCCGACGGCAAGTTCTTCGTGAAGGGCGCGCCGGCGAAGGCCAAGACCATCCAGGACATCGCGCTCATGGCCAACGTGGCCTGGAACATGCCGGCGGGCATGGAAGCCGGGCTCGAGGCGTCGTCGTTCTACGATCCGCCGAACTTCGTCTACCCGTTCGGCTCGCACATCGCCGTCGTGGAAGTGGATCCGTCCACGGGCGCGGTGGCGCTCAAGCGCTACGTCTGCGCCGACGACTGCGGCCCGCAGATCAACCCGATGATCGTCGAGGGCCAGGTGCACGGCGGCGTCGTCCAGGGCATCGGGCAGGCGCTGTGGGAGGAAGCCGTCTACACCGACACGGGCCAGCTCGTGACGGGGTCGCTGATGGACTACGCCATCCCGCGCGCCGACGTGCTCGTGGACATCGAGGTGCTGCACACGGTCACGCCGTCGCCGCACCATCCGCTGGGCGTGAAGGGCATCGGCGAGGCCGGCACCATCGCGTCCACGTGCGCCGTCTACAACGCCGTCATCGACGCGCTGCGTCCGATGGGCATCCAGGACGTGCGCATGCCGCTCACGCCCGAGCGCGTGTGGCAGGCCGTCCAGTCCGCGCAGAAGGGAGCCTGAGATGTTCGCGTCCTCGTTCGAATATCACCGCGCCACCTCGCTGGCCGACGCGCAGCGCCTGCTGGCCGCCAACCCCGGGGCCAAGCTCCTCGCGGGCGGGCACAGCCTGCTCCCGGCCATGAAGCTCCGCCTCGCCGGGCCCTCCGCTCTCATCGACATCGGCCGCGTGGCCGAGCTCCAGGGCATCACGAGCGGCTCCGGCGGCGTCCGGATCGGCGCGATGTCCACCCATCTCGCGGTGGCCACGTCGGGTGTCGTGAAGGCCGAGTGCGCCGTGGTGGCAGAGACGGCCGCGCACATCGGCGATCCGGCCGTGAGGAACCGCGGCACGATCGGCGGGAGCGTGGCCCACGCCGATCCCGGCGCCGACTATCCCACGGTGCTCACGGCGCTTGGCGCGACCATCGAGGTGACGGGCGCCTCGGGATCGCGCTCCATCGCGGCGAGCGACTTCTTCCAGGGCGTGATGACCACGGCCCTGGCCGACGGCGAGATCGTCACGGCGGTGGTCGTGCCGTCGCTGAAGGGCAAGGGGGCGGCCTACGCGAAGTTCGTCCATCCGGCCTCGCGCTATGCCGTCATCGGCGCGGCGGCGGTGGTGCACGTGTCCGGCGGCACGTGTTCCGGGGCCACGGTGGTGGTCGGCGGCCTGACGTCGATGCCGACACGCCTGCCGGCGGTGGAAGCCGCGCTGAAGGGCAAGGCCCTGGACGCGGCCGGCATCGCCGCGGCAGCGGCGAAGGCCGCCGGAGATCTGGGGGACGACGTGATGGGCGACGTCTTCGCGTCCGGCGACTACCGCCGCGGCGTCGTGGGCGTGTGGGTGGCGCGGGCGCTGACGACGGCGGCCGCACGCGCGAAGTGAGCCCGCCCGCGCTCGTCGGCTCCATCGACGAGGTTGAGGCACGCCTGGCCGCGGCGTCGTACGTCGCGGACCGCGGCCTGGCGGTGTCGATCTACCTGGCCGTCACGCTGGGCCGCCCGCTGTTCCTCGAAGGGGAAGCGGGCGTGGGGAAGACGGCTGTCGCTCACGCGCTCTCCAGCGTTCTCGGCACCGAGCTGATCCGCCTGCAGTGCTACGAGGGGCTGGACGTGTCCCACGCGATCTACGAGTGGGACTACGCCCGCCAGCTCCTGGAGCTGCGCATCCACGAGGCGGCCGAGGGCGTGGACCGCGACCGCGTCCGCGAACAGCTCTTCAGCGAGCGCTTCCTGCTGAAGCGCCCGCTGCTGCGCGCGCTCGAAGGCGAGCCGGGCCGGCCGCCGGTCCTGCTCATCGACGAGATCGACCGTGCGGACGAGGAGTTCGAGGGCTACCTGCTGGAGCTCCTCTCCGAATACAAGGTGACGATCCCTGAGCTGGGCACCATCGCGGCCGTGGAGCCGCCGGTGGTCATCCTCACCTCCAACCGCACGCGCGAGGTGCACGACGCGCTGAAGCGGCGCTGCCTGTATCGGTGGATCGACTACCCGTCGTTCGAGAAGGAGCTGGCCATCGTGCGGCGGCGCGTGCCCGCGGCCGACGAGACGCTGGCCCGGCAGGTGACGGCCGTGGTGCAGGAGCTGCGGACAGCCGAGCTCTACAAGGCGCCGGGCGTATCCGAGACGCTGGACTGGGTGTCCGCGCTCGTGGCGCTGGACAAGCGCGCACTGGACGCCGCCACCATCGACGACACGCTGGGCGTGGTGCTGAAGGCGCGCGAGGACGTGGAGGCGATGCGCGGCGATCGCCTGCAGGGCTTGCTGTCCAGGGCCATGCTCACGGGAGCGCGCCGGAGCGGCTGACGCCGTGGCGCTCGCGCACAACCTCGTCGTCTTCGGCCGCCTGCTGCGGCGTCTGGGGCTGGACGTGTCCACGGCCCAGATCGCCGACGCGCTGCGCGCGCTGGTGGACACGGGCGTCGGGGATCGCGCGGACGTGAAGCACGTGCTCGGCGCGCTGCTTGTCCGTCGCCGGGACGACCGCGCGGCGTTCGAGGCCGCATTCGACGCGTTCTGGCAGGACCACGGCGAGCGGTGGGGCCGCCGCGACCTGCGCGCCATCGGCGAGCCGCGCTCGGGTGTGGACCTGCAGGTGGAGGTGGTGCTGCCCGAGTCCGACGAGCCGGGCGGCGTCGGCGTGGACGAAGCCGGCGAGCACGACCTCCCGGAGGCCGAGATCCAGACCTTCAGCCGCGCCGAGCGCCTGCGCGACGCGGACCTGGCGGATCTCACCGCGGACGAACTGGCCGACGCGCGCCGGGTGCTCTCCACGCTGACCTGGGATCCGGGCCGGCGCCGCACACGCCGCTGGGCCCGAGGCCCGGGCCCGCGCATCGACCTGCGCCGCGCGCTGAGGGGGGCCGCCGGCACCGGCGAGATCGTGCTCCTGCCGCGGCGCCAGCGGACCACCCGCCGCCGGCCGATCGTGATCCTTGTAGATGTGAGCGGATCGATGGAGCGCTACGCGCGGCTCCTCCTGCACTTCGCGCACGTGTTGACCGAGGCCGCGTTCCGCGTGGAGGCGTTCGCGTTCTCCACCCGGCTGACCCGCATCACGCGCGAGCTGCGCACCCGCGGCGCCGCCGACGCCGTGATCAACGCCGCGCGCCAAGTGCCGGACTGGTCCGGCGGGACTCGGATCGGCGACGCGCTCCGCGAGTTGCACGTCCGCTGGGCCCGCTACGTCCTGGGCCGCGGCGCCGTCGTGCTCGTGGTGTCCGACGGCTGGGACCGCGGCGATCCCGGCGTGCTGCGCGACCAGGTCGCGCGGCTCCAGCGGAGCTGCCATCGCCTGATCTGGCTAAGCCCGCTCCTGGGCACGGCGGACTACCGCCCGCTCACGCGCGGGCTCGTCGCGGCGCTGCCGTACGTGGATGACTTCCTGCCGGTGCGGACGCTGCGGAACCTGGAGAACCTCGCTGCCCATCTGGATAGTCTGCCGGCGAGACGCACGGCGCGTCGGAGTCAGGCGTCGGCCGTGGCGATTGCCTCGTCGCGATGACGTCGGGGTGCCGACGCCACAGCTAGCGCGCCCAGCATCGGGAGGTTAGCGTGCCGCGATGGGTGGCCGTTATCGGATGCACCTGCAACTTTCACGGCGAGTGTGGGAGGCGGCCACCGTGTTCGTCGCGAGCCACGCGCTGGACCAGGCCGAACGCGACGTGGACCGCGGGCTCGCGGTGGCGGCGGTGGAATCCCCGGAGGCCGCGCCGTATTCCATGGTGGCCCTGCACTGGCTGAAGGGACTGCTCCGCCACGCGGCCGGCGCGACCGCCGACGCGATGGCGGCGTTCGACCTGGAGCTGGCCCTGGAAGCGCGCGGCCATCTCTATGCCCGCGAGGCCGCCGCGAACACCTGGTATGCGAAGGGCGCGTGCGCCCTGGCTGCGGGCGACCGCGATGCTGCTCGTGCGGCCTTCGTTGAGGCCGTGGCCCGGGTGCCGCGGCATCCCATGGCGCACGCAGGCCTCGCCATCCTGGACGACCACCCGGTTCCCGACGTCGCCGAGTCGGGCACGCCGGAACCCGTCGATCTCGCCCTGGCTCGCGCCGCACGACTGGTGCACGGGAGCGACGTCCGCCGGGATGTCACATTGCGTATATACTGAATCCGTGTTCGAGTGGGATCCGCGAAAGGCAGCGGCCAACGCGGACAAGCACGGCGTGAGCTTCGAGGCCGCCGTGACCGTCTTCGCGGACCCCGACGCGCTGGATGGGCCTGACCTCGCGCACTCTGCGGTCGAGGCTCGCGCGCTCCGTCTGGGACGCGCCGCCGATGGGCGGGTGCTGATGGTGGCGTACACCGTGCGCAGGAGTGACCAAGATGCCGAGAAAATCCGCCTCATTAGTGCGCGGCGGGCGAGCCGCCGGGAGCGCGCGGCGTACCAAACGCGCGCTTGACTTCAGCGACATCCCGGAGGCGTCGACCGAACAGCTGCGGTCGATGCGGCGCGTTGGTCGGCCGCCCCTCGGCGATGCGCCGCGGCAGCTGATTGCCATTCGGCTCGACGCCCGCGTCCTCGAGCAGTTCCGGAAGGAGGCCAAGCGTCGTCGGGTTGGCTACCAGACGCTGATCAACGAGGTGCTGGCGCAGCACGTCCGCAAGGACGTCGCGTAGGCGGGCTCTGACAACGTGCGCGCTCGGCTTGGACGATCCAGCTCGTCCCGCCGCCGGGTCGGACACGCCGGAATCGGTCGATCTCATCCAGTCCTCCCTCGCGGAGTGACGTTCAGACCATTCATCGATGAGGTCCAGATGGCCATGGTCACCATTTCGCCGAAGTTCCAGGTCGTCATTCCGAAGGAGATCCGGGCGCGCCTGAAGCTCCGTGCGGGGCAGAAGATGCACGCCATGGTCTACGACGATCGCATCGAGCTGGTCCCGGTTCGCCCCGCCAAGCAGCTCAAGGGGTTCCTGCGAGACATCGCCACGACTATGGCGCGCGAGCGGGATCGCGTGTAAACGCCGTCGAGTCGTCGGACTGGTGCCGACCTGTCGGTGCGCTGGTCCGTCTCCGCCCTACCGGAATTCAGAACGTTCAGGTCTTTTCAGCATCACGGGAAGGACTTCCTCCCGGCCCCGGCACGACGATGCCGGCCAGGAGGTTCGTGATGACCAGACAGCAGCGGTTCAAGTACGAGATGTTCGTGCGCGTGCGCGACTTCGGGGCGGCGCATGCGACCCTGTTCCCCGAGGCCACCAAGGGCGGCCAGGCCTTCGCGCGCGTGGTGGCGGCCGTGGCCGCGATCGACAAGCACGCGAAGAACCACGTGATCGGCCGGGCCGAGGCGCGGCGGATCAAGACGGAGACGCGCGAGGCGGTCTTCGAGTCCCTGAAGACCATCGCCGCCGCCGCGCGCCGGGTCACGCGCGTGGAGCCGTCCGTCAGCCCGTTCGTCCTGCCGCCGCACCGGAGCCTCGGGGCGGAGCTGGCCACCGCCCGGGCCTTCATGGAGGCCGCCGCCACGCGGCAGTCGGAGTTCGAGCAGTTCGGCCTGCCGTCCACCTTCATCAGCGACTTCCGGACGGCGGTGGACCGACTGCAGCAGGCGGCGGACGTGCGCCTCAGCAGCAAGACGGTGCGGCGCAAGGCGCAGGCCGGCATCGCGACCACGCTGGCGGAGGGACTGGACGCCGCCCGGGACCTCGATGTCATCGTCGATGTCGCCCGAGGCACGCGCGAAGATGGCCGCGGCCGCCAAGCGGCGCTGGGCGGCAGCGAGGAAGGCGGGCAAGAACTCGCTGAGCTAAGCGAGCCTGCACGGACTCGACAGTCGGCCCGTTGCCTGCACGCGCTACAAATCAGCGCTGCGCAATCGGCGAAGAATGGACCGGCGCGTGCGGGAGCTAAGGGTCGTATAACGCCCGTTCCGTCGCCCCTTCTAACGCCGACTATCCTCCCATTTTCGCGTCCTGCGCATAGCGTTACTGCTAAAGGGGCATCGGTGACCCGGCGATACTCAGTCAACTGCACACCAGCTCTGCTTTACTCTGTTTGTGGTTGACCGGGACGCGTCAGAGTGGTAGGGGATGTTTCCTCTGAGGAGTATGGTCCATGACTACTGGCCGGATATTGGCGTCGGTAAGCCTAGTGCTCGCGTCTGGATTGCTGGTGGTCGCGATCAAGCCGCAGTCACCAGCGCAGGCGCGCGGATCGCAAGGTGATCCAGACCTGCTGCGCCCAAGCGGCGTTGGACCGCCACCGCGACCTCCGGCGCAGCAACAGCTGACCACGCGAGAGTATCAGAAGGGGCAAGACATTAGAGCGGGCCTTCAAGGCAGTGCTTCTGAACTGCGAATAGTCAAATGGGTCGGCACTCCGCTGGGGCCGCCACCGCCGCCTGGAATGGATCCTTTCGAGTACCGAACACGGCAACACTCGTCTGTTGTAACTGCACGAGTTCTGAGGTCGGATAGTTTGTTCACGCCGGAGTTCGATTGGATTACTTCGTCCGTTGCTGTATCCGTCGAAGAAGTACTAAAGTTCGATCCATCTCATCCGCTCAACGCTGGTGACGTCCTTAGTTTTGCAGTCGACGGGGGCGCGATCATGTACAAAGGCGCTGTAATTCGCGCCGAAACAACATGGACCATCAATTTCGAAGCCGCTTCACGCTATGTCTTGTTCTTAACTTTCGCATCAGACGGCCAGCCAGTAGTGTCGCCCGGCGACTCGCTAATCGTTGAGAATGGCGCTGCACGCAGCCTCGAAAAGCGGCACGTGATGGAGTCTCTGAGTAGCGACGCGGTTCTTGCACGCATTCGCGGCAGCCGCGATCTGCCGAAGATCGTCAGATAGCGGAGACTGACATGCCTCGCGTCTTCATCGCACTCACGCTCATCGCAACTGTCTCAGCAGATCACGCAGCGGAAGCTTGTCGATATGTGCCTTATGATCACAAGCCATGGACTCCTAACACTAAGATAGTCTGGGAATTTCAAGGCCCCGGTTTCACATCGCAACAGATGACCTGCTTTGGGCAGGGGCTAGCGAAGTGGGCCGTCGTTAACGGCTACACTTTTGAGAGCTCTTCGGAACATGGGCTCACTCCAAACTTGGTCATTCACGATGCCGCTACTCCTTTGGACGGGAAGTACGCTCAGTGGATTGCGACTTCGACTGATATCGACAATTTCTTCTCTTCAGGAGAGATTCTTCTCCATCAAGAGTGGGCGACGCTCTCTCAGTGTGAGCAGTGGAAGAACGTCGGCATGCATGAGTTCGGGCACGCCGTCGGAATGAATGACGTCGAGGGAGGACTGCCCTGGTCTGAAACCATCATGACCGACACTGACAACAGTAATCTGGCGCAGCCCTGGAATCCGACTCCCTGCGACCTGCAGAACGCTGTGACAGCCATAAAGGTCAATCCTGGCGGATTCGACGGAACCACTTCGTGTGGCACCAACGGGTACGCAGACAATTCTGGTTGCTGCGCCGAATACAACTATTTGTCTCAGACTCCGACAAACGTATTACCGTATGGGCATATTCTTGGTCCGATCAACGGAAGCGTGTATCCAGTAGGTTCAAGCGGCCAGGTTCGAGTCGATGTAGTGGACGTGGACGGGCATGTTCAAAGCGTGGACTGGTATACGAACGGAGCATATGCACTGACATCGAATTCGCCGCCATTTAGCGCTCCATACGGCAACGCACCAGCAGGCAATTACACGTTGCAGGCTCGCGTGTTTGATACGACTGGCGACTCGACATGGACAGACCCGATCGGAATAACTGTCGGGACTTTCTACACGCCGGATACCCTTGAGCCTGGAGGAAAGTTGTGGCCGGGGTGGTCCTATGCGGCTGCGAACGGTGCCTACTACTTACAATTCCAGATGGACGGGAATCTGGTGCTGTACACGGCTGCTGGACAGCCTCTGGCGGCGACCGGAACGTTGGGGCCGCCAGCGTTTGTCGAGATGGGACTTGATGGCAACCTAGTAGTTCGCTTGTTCCCAGACAACCCGCAGGTTGCATGGCAGACGTTTACCCAGGGCAACTTTGGTTCAGGCATGAGAGTTCTGGGAAGCGGGAAAGTGGCCATAGTTCGACAGGATGGGTCAATCGTGTGGCAGGCGCCATAGATAGCTGGCTGCTGAAATACGGTAGATGACGAAGGTCATCGTCAAGCGATCGAGATTGATCACGGGCGCCCCGTTCGCCGCCGCGGTGCTGCAGTTGACGGAGGCCACCGACGGGCTTCATCCAGGCGAAGATCTCTTCGACGCGCTTCCGCGCCTGTTGACTGTCCGCCTCACCCGGGATCGGCGTGGTGCGGACGTCGATCACGCCCCAGTGTGCGCGTAGTGCGCCTGCGCGAATGCCTCGTTGACGGTCAACGGGGAAGAATGAACGGGCGCTTGCGGGACTTCTGCGTCGGATAGCTCCGGTTCTGTCACCGCCCCTAATGCCGACAGTCCCTCGTACGGGTTCGAAGGCCTGACTCGATTCTCAAATCCCGAAGAGTCGCGATGTGGTTACCCAGCCGCGCGCGCGAGCGCGGCCTCTGGTGAACCGCGCCAGGAATCGTCGGAGTGCGAGTCAATAGAGTCAGACGACGGCGACCTGCTCATCGCAGCGCGCTTCATGCCGCGACCCCTGTTCTACGGCAGGGGCCGTGACTTCGAGCCAGGGCCGCCGCTGCCGGTTCGCACGCCTTCGGCCGTGGCCTCGTCCACGCCGCGCGGCCAGCGGCGCTTGAGCGGGTCCGTGACGTTGATGGTCAGGCGGCCGATGCGGCTGATCTCCATCTCGATATGGTCGCCGTCCTGCATCGCGCCCAGGCCCTGGTGGTTGGTGCCCATGTACAGCACGTCGCCCGGCTCGACCGGCGTGATCGCCGTGGCCCACGCGATGGACTCGGCGATCGAGTGTGCCGCATCGCTGGTGTTGTAGTTGGGACGCAGCTCGCCGTTGACCCAGAGCTTGATGTCGAGGGTCTGTGCGTCGCCGACCTCGTCCTTGGGGACGATGGCGGGGCCGAGCACCGCGAAGCCGTTGTGGGACTTGCCGCCCGAGATCGGCATCTTCGTGTTGTCGCGGCCGCCGCCGCCGGCGCCGCTGGGGGGCATACGGGCGGAGACGTCAACGCCGGCGGTGTAGCCGAAGACGTAGTCCAGGGCCTGCGCCTGGGGGATGTTGCGGCCGGCGCGGCCGAACACGACGACCAGCTCGGCCTCGTGGTGGAAGATGTTGGCGTCGACCTCCGGCAGGACGACGGTGCCGCCGGAGCCGAGGAGGGCGTCGGTGGACTTGAGGAAGCCCCACATCGGCTCGGGCTTGCGGGCGCCGAACTCGCGGTAGTTGCCGCCCATCGCCAGCACCTTCGCGCGTGGCACCGGTGCCTTGAGCGTCACGGCCGACAGCGGCTGCGCGGTGCCCTCAGCAGCCAGGCGCGCCAGCTCCGGCTTGAGCTCGTCGTAGCGCGTGATCAGCGTCTTCATGGCGTCGTGCCCGCCGAGGGGCCGCGTCAGGGCGCTGACGTCGACGACGCCGCGCTCCGTCAGAAGACCAGGCCGGCCCTCGTTGAAGATGACGAGGTTGATCGTTCCCAGACCCTTGCTGCCCTCGCTTCCCTGGGGCACCACGGCGGCCGGGGGCACTGCGGCGGTCGGGGCGTCTGCCGGCGCGGAACTGGTCGGAGGCGCCGGAGAACCGCAACCTGCTAGGGCCACGGTCGCCATCGACAGAATCGCCAGGGAAACGGTGAGCGACCTTCTTCGTGGTGTCATTGCGACCCTCATATCCATTCTGCCGATGGCACTGACGATGACCCTCTCGCGGGTCGAATCACGTCTGTCGTGAGCCCCAGGGGCGGCCTTCACTTCGAAAGCGCGGATGCCCCCGCTGGCGGCCAGATTCTGACCAGGGTGGCGAACGATTGCAAGAGGCGCTGGCGCCGGGCGATATCCCTGCGGCGTCGACGGAACAGCGTCGGTCGATTGATGGAAGCGCTTGGGAAGCGGCTTACCCTGCTGGCATCGGTGCCGCTGAAGCTCGAGTATGAGGCGGTCGCCTCGCGTGCGGAGCATCTGGAAGCCGCTGGGCTGTCCGACGCGGACGTGAAGGAAGTGCTCGATGCACTGGCGTCGGTGATCGAACCGGTGCGCTTGGCGACTTTGCCCTGAGGCTTCAGCCCTCACTCATGGAGGAGGCCCGGAGGGTCGCGAAGGCCGAGGGCGTGGCTGTCAATCAACTGATCAACGTCGCCGCGGCTGAGAAGGTGTCGGCACTGCGAACCGAGGAGTATTTCGCCGAGCGAGCGCAGCGAGGCGACGTTCGCAAGGCGCTTCGAATCCTCAACCGAGCCGGCGTCGGTCAACCACCGGTCGCGGGTGACGAACTCCCGGCGCCCCCGGCGCGGCAGCGGCGGCGCCGCAACGGCTGACGGAGGACCTCTGCGTAGTCTGATTCCCGTTCAAGCGGCGCAGCGGCTCGGTCATCGATCCCGCCGAGTGCTCGATCCGGCCCTTAGTCCATCCGCAACGCGGTCGCGGGTTCGATGCGAAGCGCGCGACGCGCGGGCACCCAGCACGCCACCGCCGCGGCGCTACTGAGCACGAACAGCGCGCCGCCCATCACCTGCGGGTCGCTCGCCGAGACGCCCACCAGCTGCGACGCCAGCAGTCGTGTCGCCATGACCGCCAGGCCTGCACCGGCCGTCACGCCCACACCGATCGGCCCGGCGGCGGTCACGGCGACCCAGCCGACCACCCGGCGGGGCGTGGCACCCAACGCGACGCGGACGCCGAGCTCGCGGGTGCGGAGCCGCACCCGGTAGGCGACGACCGTATATAGCCCTACGGCCGCGAGTCCCAGCGCCGCTGACGCGAATGCCCCGAGCAGCGCGGACGAGTGGCGTTCGGACGCGAACGCGCGGTCGAGGCGTTCCTCGAGCCGCCAGAGGGCGGCGACGGTCAGGCGCGCGTCCTCGAGGTAGACGGCCTGACGTATCGCCGCCGCCACATTGTCGTCGCCGGGGCGTCCTCGCACGAACACGAACATGTTCGGCTGCGGGTGCTGGGCATACGGCAGGTACACGATCGGCTCGAACGACTGGCGTGTCCGGTCGCCTTGCGAGATGTTCGACACGACGCCCACGATGGACACGGACACGGCGGTCGACGACGGCGTGCCGTCCGGGCTCAGACCAAGGCGTTGCCCCACCGGGTCACGCCCCGGCCATCGCACGTCCGCCAGACGCTGATTGACCAGCGCCACGAGCGGCGCGCCGGAGCGATCGGCAGGCGAGATGTCCCGTCCCGCCAGGATCGCGCCGCCCACCACGCCTATGTATCCGGGCGTGATTGGGAATGCCGCCGCCGTCGCGGCCGACGCCCCGCCCCCGTCCTCCGGAATGAGCGTCATGAGCGGCGCCACGTCAGTGGGCGCGACGGCACCATACGCCACGGCTTCGATGCCGGGGTTCGTGACGAGCCGCTCGCGGATGGCGTCGAGGACCCGGTGCCTCATATCGGCCGAGGCATACCGATCGGGCGGCAGGTACAACCCGGCGGTCCAGAGCCCCTCCGTGCGCACGCCGATGTTCGCCGACGTGACGTTCTGCACGCTTCGCATCATGACGCCCGCGCCGACCACCAGCAGAACGGCCAGGGCAATCTCCACGCTGACGAGGACGTCGAGCCGGCGCGTGCTGGTCGCCGACGCGGCCCCTGACCGATTCGACAGGCCGCTGAGCTCACCGGGCCGCCCGGTCACATGTGCGCTCGACAGCGTTCCGGCGATGGCGCCGGTCGCGACCGAGACCGCCGTCACGTAAGCCAGCGCCGCACCGTCCATCTGCAGGTCGAGCCCGGCGGTGAGAGGGACGCGTCGGAGAGTCGCCAGCGCGAACTGGCTGACGCCCAGGCCCAGCACACCGCCAGCGCCGGCGAGGAGCACCCCGTCGATGGCTCCCTGTCGGAGCAGGCGCCAACGAGATGCGCCGAGCGCCAACTGGATCGCGACCTCACGTGTCCGGGCAGTGCCTCGAACGGCGAGCAGGCCGGCGACGTTCGTGCACGCGATGAGCAGCACCGAGACGGCTGCTCCCCACACGGCGAGGTAGAGCCGTCGGGTGCCCTGGCCCACGAACCACTCATCTGCCGAGCGCACCACGGGCCGGAGGTCTCGATTCGTCCCAGGGAAGGCGCTCGCCAACTGCTGCCCGATGCCCTCGAGCTCGAGCCTCGCGGACGCCACGGGGGTCCCGCTTCGCAGACGCCCGTATGCGTACCGCGCATACGTCGTGTCCCGACGCAGCGCTGCGGCTGTTGGAATCAACGGCGTCCACAGGCCCTGGTCAGAAGGGAACGTGAACCCTTCGGGCATGACGCCAATGACGGTCGCGGGCGTCCCATCGACCAGAATCGAGGAACCGACGACAGCGGGATCGGCACCACACCGCGTCTGCCAGAGCGAGTGGCTCAGCATGACAACGGGCTCCGCGCCTGCCACGGCATCGGCCTCCACGAAGTCGCGACCGATGCGCGGCGACACGCCGAGGAGCCCGAAGGTGTTCGGAGTGACCTCGGTCGTGAACACCGTATCCGGCCCGTCGCGCTGACTGGCGAGCGTGTGGAACACGCCTCGTACCAGGGCCACGTCCTGGAGCGTCTTCGTGCGGGCGCGCCACTCCAGGTAGTCTGGGGCGTAGACGGCGTTCCGCGTCGTCGTGATCTGGACGAGGCGCTGTGGGTCGCGCACGAGCACTGGGCCCTTGACGAATGCCGCGTTGACCACCGCGAACACCACGGCATTCACAGCGACGGCGACCGCCAGTATGGCCACAGCCAGCGCGGTCGAACCCGGCCGATGGCGCAGACCTCGAACGCTTCGACGCGCGTCGTCGACAAGAGTCATCACGGCGTATCACCCGGTGAACACGTGGCCACGGCGCCGGGTCCGCCACGGGTGAACGTCATGGGCCTGATGCCGATGCCAGGCGTCTTCACCTTCGTCACGTGTGGTGCGTGGATCCTGGGTTACGCGGAACCGGTAGAGATTGGCCTCGCAGCGAGCGTGCCCGCTCCTTGTCCGAGGGCCGGCGCTGCGACGGACCACGCCAGCAGCATCACCGTGATCACGATTGGCATGTCCGGCATTTCACCACACGCGTGTAACTCCCTGGTGGCAGCGCCGTGCCCATACGGTGTCAGCGCCGACGCCTCACCGCTGCGACAACCTGGACGGGTAGCCACACCAGAAACAGAAGTCCCGCACACACGATCACGTTCGCGATCAGGCGGCCAGGAATAGCATCGGGCCTCATCGTCACTTCCAACGGCGGGGCGTGATCATTGGCGAGATAGGCGCGGAGCGGATCACGGAGGCCTTGCAGTTCCAGCTGATCGGCGAAGAGGATCGTCCGCACTCGTCCGCTCGCGGTGTTCAGGTACATCGTCGACGTTGGCCCGCCGGGACCTGACCGCGCATCACGCGTGGCCCCACCGCGACTCGTCGCCTCGATTTCGTCGACGGAGTGCAGCCCTGGCAACGGTGTCCGTCGGATGCGCACGCGGTCGAAGGCGACGATCCAGCGCAGTTCGCAGTCGGGTGCGCCGACCGTTCGCGCCGGACACGACAGGCGCACGGTCGGCGCCAACAGTGTCTGGAGGCCGCACGCAAGAGCGATGAGGCCGACGCCCCAAGAGGCCGCCGACGCGATCCCGCGAACCGAGTTCGGATTGTGTGCCACTGCAGATCCCCACGTCGGTATCAGTGCGCGGCTCTACGCGTCGAGATCGGCGCACTCTGCATCGGCGTCTCGATCACCCGGACCGTGTGGTCACCACAGAGTCCACCGTCGCTGCAAATCCCACCCGCACGGACTGTACTCCGTTCCGACCTCGGCCGTCCTCAACAGCCGGCGGGCGTCAGCACGCTCGGGCGTCCTAGGGGGAGCATGTGTTCGTGGCGAGCGGTTGTGCGGCGTGTCATCAGCCGCGCATGACGACCGGGAGGCTGGAGGGCTGGCCGGAGCTGTCCGGGCAGACCATACGTCCCTATACGGACCTCCTGCTCCACGACATGGGGCCGGGCCTGGCCGACGGTGTGGCCGAGGGGCGCGCGGCGGGCAGCGAGTGGCGTACTCCGCCGCTGTGGGGCCTGGGCCTGCTCGCGATCGTGAGTGGCGACGCCCGTCTCCTGCACGACGGCCGCGCGCGCTCACCTGAAGAGGCCGTCCGCTGGCACGGTGGCGAAGCGGCCGGGGCGCGACGGCGCTTCCTGGCGTCGTCACGCGCGGACCGCGATGCCCTGATGGCGTTCCTCGACAGGCTGTAGCGCCGCGCGCCACCCCCGTCGTCTCGTCAGCCGGGAACGTGATCCTGCGAGCGTTACGGAGAGCCGGGCCGCATCAGCGGCGCGCGTCTGGTGACTGGGGAGTCACTCGACCGCGATGGTCGAGCCCCTGGCGCCGGTCGGAACCGCCACGGCTGGCGGCCCGCCGCTCCCGGCCGGATCGGCGGTCCGTCTCCGAAGGCCAGAGCAGCCAGCCGCCCGCCGAGAGCGTCTCGGCCAGGGCAATCTGCCCCGTCTGCAGGTCGGCCTCGCTTCGATACTCGACGGCCTTGCGCTCGGTCCCGGGTCCGGCGATGAGGAGTGCCGGGCCATCGACACACTCCACCCAGATACTCTCGGTCCCCTTGGTGAACAACCATGTTGAGGGCATGCGCGTAAAACAGTAACCGACTCCGGCGTGGCGGCACCGCTTTCGTTGGAGGAGCCCCGCAGCCTCTCCGGCGCCAGGCTGGGACGCCGAAATCTGGCTCCGCCTGCAGGCAAAGTGGCAGTTGTGGCTCGCGGCCAGGGCCAGGGGCCCCGAGCCGCTGGACACATGGGCTGGGGCTGGATCGGACGGGGCCCCCGGGGCCGCGGTGTGTCCCGTCCCGCCGGAACAGGAACGCGCCCTTCTTACGGCGTGGCGTCGAAGGCGTGGTCCACCGGGACGCCCAGCGCCGTGGCGAGGTGGTTCGTCTTGCCCGCCATCGAGATGATCGCCAGCAGCTCGGCGTACTGGGCGTCGGTCATGCCCTTGGCGCGTGCCGCGGCCGTGTGGGAGTGCACGCAGAAGCTGCAGGCATTGGCCGCAGACACGGCGATGTAGATCATCTCCTTCGTCAGCGGATCGATGGCCGACGGCGTCGCCATCACCTGCTTCAACTCGTGCCAGGTGCGTTCGAGGAGGGCGGGGTCGAAGGCGAGCGTGCGCCAGAACAGGTTGACGTCGTCGCTCTTGCGGGTGGCGCGCATGTCGTCGAACACGGCGCGCACGCGCGGATTGGATTCCGGATCGGATTGGGGTGCCAGCGTGGCCATGCGTCAGTGTAGCGCCGCGATCTTCTCTTCCGGAGCCTCGACGTCGCGCCGCCTCTGGGTGACGGCCGCGCATCATGGCTGCTGGGACCGCGCCCCTCGCCGCGTGACCGCAGCCATCACGGCGCCAAGGGCGGACGCGGCGGTGAAGGGTGGCAGCATGACAGCCAAGCGCGCGATCGTTGCATATCTATATCAAACGATATAGAGTTGCCCGCGCCCATGTCCGACCGGCCCCGACGGATCGACGACCTCCCGCCGCTGAAGCCCAAGGTGCTCCACATCCTGCTGGCGCTGGCCGATGGGCCGCGGCACGGCTACGCCATCATGCAGGACGTGGCCGCCCGGACCGACGGCCAGGTGCGGCTGTGGCCGGCCGCCCTGTATGGGGCCCTGCGCGAGCTCGAGGAACTCGACTGGATCGCCGAGTCGGACACCCGCCCCAGCGACGATGACGAGCGGCGGCGCTACTTCGGCCTCACGCCGCTCGGCACGCGCGTGCTCGGCGCCGAGGTGCGCCGCCTCGAGGCGATCGTGGATCAGGCGCGCGCCAGCCGGGCGCTGCGCAGGCCGGTGCGCGCGTGAGCCCCCGCGGTTCCACCGGCGCACGGAGCTATGGCCGCATGCTGCGGATGCTCCTGGGCCGCGACCAGCGCGACGCCGACGAGATGCAGGACGACGCCGCGCGCCTCCTCGGCGAGGCCCGGACGCGCGGCCGCGGCGCCGCGGCGATCGTGTGGCTGGCCCTCGTCTGGGACCTCGTTGCCGGCGCCGTTCAGGACGTCGGCCGAGCGCTCCGGTCCCTGCTGCGCGCTCCCGGATTCGCCGTGACGGTCGCGCTGCTCCTCGGAATGGGCGTGGCCGCGACGACGACGTTGTTCGCGCTGGTCGACGCGGTGCTGCTGGCGCCCCTGCCCTACGCCGATCCGGATCGGCTGGTCATGGTGTGGGAATCGAACGCCGCGGAGCAGCGGCTGCACGAAGGGCCGTCGCCCGGCGACCTGAACGACTGGGTGGAGGGCAACGACGCCTTCACGACGTTGAGCGGCTGGTGGACGGCCCGCGCAACCCTGCGCGGCGTGGAGGGCAGCGCGCCGGTCACCGGCGTCCAGGTGACGACGGGCTTCTTCGAGGTCTTCGGCCGCGCGCCGCTCCTCGGCCGCACGTTCGCCGCGGACGAATACCCGGGCCGGCCGTCGATTCCGTCGGGCCGCGCAGGGCCCGAGCCTGTCCTGGTCCTGAGCCACTGGCTGTGGCAGAGCCTCGGCGCCGACCCCGCGCTGGTCGGCCGGATGCTGCACATCGAAGGCCGCAACTGGCGGGTGCTGGGGGTCATGCCGCCGGACTTCGCCGTGCCGGATGACGACGCCGCGTTCTGGACGCCATGGGACATGCACGAGTCGTATCGCGGCGCGAATTTCCCAGAGGGCCCGCCACGCGAGGCGCGCTTCCTGCGAGCGGTCGGCCGGCTCCGACCGGCGCTCTCGCGCGAGGCGGCCGCCGAGCGCATGAACGTGATCGCCGCCCGCAGCGCCGCCGATCACCCCCGGACCAACCGCGGCTGGAGCGTCGACCTGGTGCCGCTCGGCGACGAACTGGTGCGCTCGAGCCGGACGGGGCTGCTGCTGGTCTTCGGCGCCGTCGCGGGCCTGCTCCTGCTCGTCTGCGCCAACGTGGCCAGCCTCGCCGTGGCCCGGGGCACGGCCCGGGCGCGCGAGGTCGCCATCCGGCGCGCGCTCGGCGCCGGCGGTTCGCGCATCGTGCGCGAGCACCTGGCCGAGACGGCGCTGTGCGCCGCGCTGACTGCGGTCGTGGCGGTGGCGCTCACGACCTGGTCGCTCGGAGGGGCGGTGGCGTTCGCGCCCGCCGACATCCCGCGGCTGCGCGAGGTCGCGATGAACGGCCGCGTCGTGGCGTTCGCGTCGGGGGCGTCGCTGCTGGCCACGCTCGTCGGCGTGCTGCTGCCGGGCCTGCGTCGTCGCTCCCCGGCGATCGCCCACACGCTGAAGGACGGCGCGCCGATCTCGGGCCAACAGGCCGGCCGGGTCCGCCGCGCCCTCGTCGTCGCCGAGATCGCCGTCACCGTCGTGCTGCTCGTCGGCGCCGGGCTGCTGGCCAGGAGCTACGCCAGCCTGCAGCGCGTCGATTCCGGGTTCGACACCCGCAACCTGCTGGTGCTGCGGATCGCGCCCGACGTCACGCGCTACCGCGGTCAGGCCGTGATCGACTACTACGGCCGCGTGCTCGATGCGATCCGCGAGGTGCCCGGCGTCTCGTCGGCGGCCGCGGTGACCCTGCTGCCGATGAGCACGATCGGCGCGGACTTCTACCGCCCGTACTGGCGCGAGGGCGCCCGCCCCGAGGGCACGGTGCTCCCGCAGGCCAACGTCCGCATGGCGACGCCCGGCTACTTCGCCACGCTGGGGCTGCGGCTCGTCTCGGGCCGCGAGTTCTCGCCCCGGGACGACGTCGACGCGCCTCGCGTCGTGATCGTCAACGAGAGCCTGGCGCGGACCACCTGGGGCGATCTGGACCCGGTCGGCCGCACGCTCGTCCTCGACTATCAGGGCGCCGCGGCGACGCGGCAGGTCGTGGGGGTCGTTCGCGACGCGCGCTACAAGGGCCCGCGCAGCGCGCCGGCCCCCGAGATCTTCGTGCCGCATGCCCAGAACCCGTACCTGGTCATGAACGTGGTGGTGCGGACGGCCGTGGACCCGGACTCGCTGGCGCAGGCGGCCCGCACCAGGGCGCTCGGCGTGGATCCCGACCAGCCGGTGCATTCGATCACCACCATGGACCGGCTGCTGGCCGACACCCTGCAGCAGGACCGCTTCGCGCTGCTGTTCGTGGCGCTGTTCGCCGCGGCGGGCCTGGCCACCGCCGCCACGGGCGTCTACGCGCTGCTCGCCTACACGGTGGCGCAGCGGCGGCGTGAAATCGCGCTGCGCATGGCCATCGGTGCGTCGTCGTCCGCCGTCGCGCGGTCGGTGGTGCTCGAATCGCTGGGGCTCGCCGCCCTCGGCGCAGCGGTCGGGGCGCTCGGCGTGGCCGGCCTCAGCCGCGTCGCGCAGTCGATCCTCTTCGGCATCGTGCCCCAGGACCCGACCGCGCTCGCGGCGGCCGCCGCGGTGCTCGTCGCCGCCGTGCTGGTCGCCAGTTGGCTGCCGGCGCGGCGTGCGGCGCGGGTCGATCCGGTCGTCGCCATGCGCCTCTGACGGCGGCGGCCGACTGTCGCGGCCGCTCCGCCGTACGGGAAGGCGACCGGGCGTGGCGGTGAGGGTGCGAGCGCGCTCGCGTTCACCTTGGGAGGCTACACCGCCGCCGGCGCTCGCCGGCGTGCGGCCGCGCGCAGGAGCCACAGCCCGCCGATCCAGAGTCCGGCCGCGATCGCGGCGGCGATGCCGGCGCCGTCCCCACGAAGTTCGTCGGGCCTCACCACGCGGAACGGGTTCACGCGGTCCACCATCCGCCAGCCGTTCCCTGCCGTCGCGAGATAGGCGATCGGCACGCGGTGTCCGCTCAGCCGGCCGTCGCGGGCCAGGCGACGTACCTCCTCGAGCCCGCCGGGGACGACGTTCGTATTGGGGCTCGCGAACGCCTCGCCGCTCGACACGACGTGGCCTTCGAGCCGGTCGTCGCCGCCGTCTCCGCCGGTTTCGACATACGACGCCAGTTCCAGCGTGTCGGCCGCGTAGTCGCTGCGATGGAGCGCGATGCTCAGGTCGCGGACGTTCATGGGGAGGATCCAGGCGGCCACGACGAGCGCGACGAGCCCGCCACCCGCGGCGGCCGTGCGACCCCAGGAACCCGGCATCGGGGCGTCCGAATCCTCGACGGGACGACGACTGGAGGACCGGCGGGTCACGGCGGCCGTTCACGATACCAGGAACGCCACGATGGCGCTGCCGCGGCGCTCGGACTCGCGCATCGGGGAAGTCGGCGCCCGGCCCGGTCTGATCGCGGGCGACGGTCTCACGGCGCGATGCAGATCGCGAACCCGTGCACGTAGCGATCCTGGCCGGTCGGGTTCTCATAGGTCGCGAACCAGCCCGTGGGCGTCTCGCCGTCGGTCAGTTGCGGGTACGGCCCGGTCTGCAGCAGCAGGAGGCCCGGGACTCCACTCGTCATACCTCCACCCCCGGTCGCGCGCTCGCCGGACGCGCACGGCACGACCACGGTCGCGCTGCCACGGGCCGTTGCCCACGCGGCGTTCGTCCGCACGAGCACGCTCGTGGCGCCCGCGGGTCCTGGCGGCCCGGCCGGCCCCGCGACGCCTGCTGGCCCCGCCGGTCCGGGCGGTCCGGGCGCGCCGGTCAGGCCGGCCACGAGATCGGCGTTACGCAGTGCGCGCGACGCGGACGGATGCGGCGGCAGGAAGGCCGGCGAACCCGAGGTGATCGCCTGCAGGTAGTAGCGGTCGAGCACGCTGCCCGTGAACGGCGGGACCACCGTCGCCACGGCCTTGCCGGCCGGATCGAGGACGCCTTGCGCCAGAATCGTGACGTCGAGCCCCACGCCCAGCGGGACGCCGCCGTAGGTCAGTCCGGCGTTGACGGTGCTGCCGATCAGGACGAAGAAGTCACCGGGCGTCCCGGCGACGGTGACCGCCACGCCCTGGCCGGGGGTGACGACGGTCGAGGACAACGTGAGCTGGGTCTGTGCCGAGGCCGTGGCCAGCGGCAGGCACGCGATCAACGACAACACGAGCGGCAGACGGGTGGACACGGGCGCCTCCTGCTCTCTGGATCGCAATCCACGCCGGGAGTCCGCCATCGCGCCCGACGGCGCCGGGCCTGCCGGCGCGTCGAGCGATCGTGCCCCTGCCGCGTCGCGCCGATTCCAACGCCAGCCCGACGCCGGCCGTCCAATGCGCAACCGCGATGCTCCGCCACAGCCGCCTGGCTCTTCACGCGCTCCTCCGACAGCCGGGGTTCACCCTGACCGTCGTCGGGATGCTCGGCGTCGCCATCGGCGCCACCACGGCCATCTTCGGCCTGATCAACGGCGCCCTGCTCCACGCCCTGCCGTTCGCCGAGCCCGATCGCCTCGTGATGGGGCGGGCCACGTTCAGCGGCGCCATCAACCCGATGGTGTCTGGCTACGACTACTACGACTACCGCGCGCAGGGCCGGTCGTTCGAGTCGCTGGCCGCGATGGGCCCGGGCGCGAGCCCGGTCACCGTGCTGGTGGACCGGCAGCCCGACCGGGCGAACGCGATGTTCGTCACGTGGGATCTGTTTCTGACGCTGCGCGTGTCGCCCGTGCTGGGAAGGCCGTTCGCGGAGGCGGACGCCGCCGCCGGCCGCGACGGCGTCGCCCTCATCAGCCACGGCTACTGGCAGCGGCGCTTCGGCGGGTCTCCTGACGTCGTGAACCGGGAGGCCGTCGTGAACGGCACGCCGGTCACGATCGTCGGCGTGATGCCGGCCGCGTTCCATCTCATGGCCGACACCGACGTGTGGCGGCTCACCTACCGCGACGGGCCGATGGCCAACGCCCGCCGCTTCCACAACCTGCTCCTGGTGGGGCGCCTGGCACCCGGCGTGACCGTGGCGCAGGCTCAGGCCGACGTGGACGTGGTCTCGGCCCGGCTCGAACGGGAGTATCCCGACAGCAACCGGAACAAGGCGCTGCGCGTCACGCCGCTGCAGGACGCGCTCGTCGAGAACGTGCGGCCGCGGCTCTGGATGCTGATGGGCGCCGTCGCGCTGGTGCTCCTCATGGCGTGTGCGAACGTCGCCGGCCTCCTGCTCGCGCGCGGCCAGCAGCGCGTCCGCGAGGTGGCCGTGCGCACGGCGCTCGGGGCACCCCGGCGATCGGTGATCGCGCAGTTCCTGGCGGAAAGCGTGCTGCTCGCGCTCGTGTCGGGGGCGGCCGGCGTCGGCGTGGCGTTCGTCCTGCGCGGACTGATGCTGCGGCTGGCGCCGGTCAGCCGGCTCGGACCCGAGGCCACGCGCCTGGACCCGACCGTGCTGCTCTTCGTCCTCGTCGTCTCCGTCGTCACCGGGGTGGTCTTCGGTGTGCTGCCGGCGGTGCGCGGGTCGTCGGTGGACGCGGCGACGGAGCTCAGGGCGGGCACCCGGACCACCGAAGCGCGGGCGGGCACCAGGCTGCGCAGCGGACTGGTCGTCGTCCAGGTGGCGCTGGGCGTCGTGCTCCTGATCGGCGCGGGACTCCTCATCAAGAGCCTGGCGAAGCAGATGGCCGTGGACCTGGGGTTCGAACCGGCTCACGTCCTGACCGCCGGCGTCACGCTGTCCGAGCGGGACTACCCGTCGCCGCCCGTCCGATCGGCGTTCTTCACGTCCCTCGTGGACGAGGTGCGGGCGTTGCCGGGCGTGGAGGCCGTCGGCCTCGTGAGCCAGCTGCCCATCCGCCATCCCGCCGGCAACCTCTACCTCCGCCGGCCGGGTCAGGAGGCCGTGGCCACCATGGATCGGTCCGCCGACTTCCGCGTGGTGCTGCCCGGCTACTTCGACGCGATGCGGATGCCGATCGTGGCGGGCCGCGACATCGCCGACTCGGACGGCGAGGGCCGCACGCGCGTGATGGTCATCACGCAGTCCCTGGCGGCGCTGATGTTCCCGGGCGAGAATCCGCTGGGCCAGACGCTCGTCGTCGACCTCGGCGAGGCCGTGCCGCACGAGGTGGTCGGCGTCGTGGCGGACGCGCGCCTGCGGCGCGTCAGCAGCGAGCCGTTCCACGCGATGTACATGTCCGCCCTCCAGACGCCCCGGTTCGCGATGTACCTCACCGTGCGCACCGCTGGCGATCCGGAGGGCGTGGTGACTCCGCTTCGCGATCTGCTCCGGCACAAGGACCCCACCATCGCCCTGGCCGAGCCGACCGGCATGACCGCGATCGTGGACGACGCGCTGGCCGACAGCCGTGTCGTCACGCTGGCCCTGGCGATGTTCTCCGGCGTGGCCCTCGTGCTGGCGCTGGTCGGGCTCTACAGCGTGCTGGCGTTCTACGTCGGCCAGCGGCGCCGGGAGTTGGGCGTGCGGATGGCGCTCGGGGCCAGCGGCGGCGACGTGATGTCGCTCGTCCTGGGCCGCGGCCTCAGGCTCACGGGCGCCGGACTCGCCGCCGGCCTGGCCGGGGCCTACGTGGCCACGAGCGCGCTGGGCTCGCTGCTCTTCCACACGGCGCCCACGGACCTGTCCACGTTCCTCCTGGCGCCCGTGCTCTTCGCGGCGGTCAGCGCCCTGGCCTGCCTCGTCCCGGCATGGCGGGCCTCGCGCGTGAACCCCGTGGACGCGCTGCGCGCCGAGTAGCGCCGCGGCCCGTTTGCACGCCGTTCGCGCGTGTCGAGCTACCGTCCCTCGGACACCACGCGCCCGCCGACGACCGTGAGGCGAATGCGCCCGTCGAGCAAGGCGCCGGGGTTCGACGTGCCCGTCGCCAGCGGATCGATCGACAGGGCGGTGAGGTCGGCCAGCCGCCCCTCGGCGATCTGGCCGCGCTCCTGCTCGGCGAACGCCGCGTAGGCGGCCCAGGTGCTGTAGCCGCGCACCGCCTCCTCGGGCGTCATCCGCTGGTCCGGATACCAGCCGCCCTCGGGCTGGTGCGCCTTGTCCTGTCGCGTGATGGCCGAATGCAGGCCGTAGAAGATGTCGTGATCCGATCCGGTCAGATCCGAGTTGAAGATGAGCCGCGCGCCGGCCTTCCGCAACGTGCGCCAAGCATAGGCGCCCTTGATCCGCTCGGGGCCCACGCGCGTCTCGGCCCAGCCCTTGTCCTCCACCGCGTGCGGCGGCTCCATCGAGGCGATGATGCCGAGGGCGGCGAAGCGCGGCATGTCGGCCGGAGCCACGATCTGCGCGTGTTCGATGCGGTGCCGGCCCTGGCGCGCGCGCTCGTTCCCTGACAGCACGCCTTCGAGGAAGTCCAGCGTCTCGCGGTTGCCGGCATCGCCGATGGCGTGGACGCCCACCTGGAAGCCGGCGCGCATCATGGCGGCCACGACGTCCTTGTCGAAGCCGTAGCCGGCGCCGCTCAGCCCGCGGTGGCCGGGCTGGTCGCTGTAGTCGTCCAGCAGGCGCGCGCCGCGGGAGCCGAGCGCGCCGTCATAGTAGGCCTTGACCGCCCGCACCACGAGCCGGTCCGACGGTGCACCCGTGGGGCCCTTCGATTCCCATTCCCGGCACAGCTCGGGGTCGCGCGCCGAGAGCATCACGTAGACGCGAATCGGGAGCTGGCCTCTCCCGTCGAGGGCGAGGTAGCCGTCGAGGGTCGCGCGATCCACGCCGGCGTCGTGGACGGCCGTGTAGCCGGAGCGGGCCATCTCGGTGAGTCCGGCCAGCAGCTGCCGCTGGATCTGGTCCGGCGAGGGCGCCGGCACCGCGCTCGCCATGAGCGTGGTGGCGCGGTTCAGGAAGATGCCCGTGGGCTCGCCGCGGGCGTCCCTGCGGATCTCGCCGCCCACCGGCGCGTCGGTCGCGCGCGTGATCCTGGCCGCGTCGAGCGCGGGGCGGTTGGCCCAGATGGCGAAGCCGTGGAGCGAGTAGAGCACCACGGGGTGGTCCGGCACCTTCTCGGTGAGGAGGCGCCAGTCGGGGTACCGGTTCGCCCACGCGCCTTCGTCCCAGCCGCGGCCGGTGATCCACTGCCCGGCCGGAGTCGCCGCCGCGGCCTGAACCACGCGCTCCACGGCGTCGGCTTCGGTCTCCACGCCCACCAGGTCCACGGCCTCGAGCTTCGCGCCGAGCTCGAGGATGTGCGAGTGCGAGTCCACGAGCCCTGGCACCAGCGTGGCGCCGTTCAGATCGAGGACGCGCGTCGCCGGCCCTTTCCGGGCATCGACGGCCTGGCGGGTGCCCACGAGCGTGATGCGGTCCGCCGTGATGGCCACGGCCTCCGCATCTGGATGCCAGCCGGCGGCGTCGTGGGGGGCGCCTTGGGCGGGCGTGCCATCCGTCGCCGGATCGGGCCACGACATCGTGTAGACCTTCGCGTTGACGAGCAGCACGTCGGCGGGCGGGAGCGACGGGTCGGAGGCGCAGGCGCCGGCGACACAGAGGAGTACGGCGGGAACGGCCGCGCGGCGGATGACGGACATGGTCGAGATTATTCCTCACGCCCTCCGCCGATCCGATCGCGCCAGGCTCATCCGTTGGGCGGACCCGGCCGGCGACCCGGCCCGGCCCCTATAATTTTCGCGGCATGCCGCAAGACGACGCGTTCGCCCGGATCAAGGACCTCGTGATGCGTGCGCGCGAGGTGCCGCAGGCGAATCGTGCCGCGTTCCTCGCCGAGGCCTCCGGCGGGGACGACGCCGTCGTGCGCGAGGTCGAAGCCCTCCTGGCGCACGACGTCAGCGTCGAGCTGCTCCAGACAGGGGTGGTGCTCGCGCGCGCGGGGGCGGACCTCGGCGCCCCCGAGCCCGGCAACGCCCCGCCCGCGCGGGTCGGGCCCTACCGCATCACCGGCGTCCTCGGCGAGGGCGGCATGGGCATCGTGTACCGCGCCGACCAGGACGAGCCCATCCGCCGCACGGTGGCGCTCAAGCTGGTGCGCCGCGGGATGGACACGGCCCGCATCGTCCAGCGCTTCGAGCTCGAGCGGCAGACGCTGGCGCGCATGAACCACGCCGGCATCGCGCGCGTGTTCGACGCCGGCGCCACGGAGGACGGCCGGCCCTTCTTCGTGATGGAGCTGGTGGACGGTCGGCCCATCACGGAGTTCGCGCAGGAGCGGCGCCTGCCGCTGGCCGCGCGGCTGGACCTGTTCGTCACGGTCTGCGACGCCGTGACGCACGCGCACCAGAAGGGCGTCATCCACCGCGACCTCAAGCCGTCCAACGTACTGGTGGCCGAGGAGGACGGCCGCGCCCTCCCGAAGATCATCGATTTCGGCATCGCCAAGGCGATCGGCGACGACGGCGATGGCCTGACGCTCGGTGCGCGGGGCATCGGCACGCCGGCGTACATGAGCCCCGAGCAGGCCGGTGTCTCGGAGGTGCCCGTCGACACGCGAAGCGACGTCTACGCGCTGGGCGTGCTGCTCTACGAGCTCCTCACGGGCCACTCCCCGTACCAGATCGATACGGGCACGCCGGCCGAGTTCCAGCGGGCGTTCTACCGCACCTCGCCCGTGCTCCCAAGTGCCTCGACGCCCCCCGCGCCCCTCCGGTCCACGGACCTGGCCGGCGACCTCGACAGCGTCGTGCTCAAGGCGATCGAGGTGGACGCCGACCGGCGCTACGCCACCGTCGCGCAACTGGCCGAGGACCTGGACCGGTACCGCCGGGGCCTGCCGGTGTCTGCGCGGGCCGCCACCTGGTCGTACCGCACCGCGAAGTTCGTGCGGCGCAATCGCCTGGCGGTGGGGGCGGCGGCGGCGGTCCTGGCCGCGCTCGCCGGGGCCCTGATCGTCTCGCTCGTGAGCCTGCAGCGGGTGTCGGCGGAACGCGACGCGGCCCGGGCGGCGCGCGATGCCGCGCAGGCCGCGCGCGACACGGCCGCGTCCACCACCGAGTTCCTCGGCACCATGCTGACGTCGGTGAGTCCCCTCGATCGAGGCGGCGGCAGCACCGTGGACGTCCGGATGCGCGACGTCCTGGACGACGCCCTCACCCGCCTCGACGGCGGTGCCATCAAGGACGCGACGGCCGAGGCGCGGCTGCGCCAGTCGCTGGCGCGCTCGTACCGGGCCCTGGGCGCGCTCGACGTCGCCTGCGCCCAGTTCGCGCGCGGCGTCGAGCGCGCGGCCGAAGTCGAAGGACCGGCCGGTCCGACGGCGCTCGCCGTGGGCAGCGAGCAGATCACGTGCCTCCTGCAGGCCGGCCGCCGGGACGAGGCCAAGGAGAAGGCGGCGCGCCTGGCCGAGGCCTGCGGGGATCCGCTGCCGCCCGCCGCGCCGGCGGAGCAGTGCGCGATGGTGCTCTACAGCCGTGGCGCGGTCGAGTTCGACACCCGCAGGTTCGACGCCGCCATCGTCACGCTCCGGCGCGCCCTCGCCGTCCATCCGGCTCCCGACAGCGACCGCATGCGGCTCAACATCGAACGGGTGCTCTCGCAAGCCCTCTCCGAAGCCGGCCACCACGAGGAGGCGGTGGCGATGAGCCGCAGCGTGATCGCACGCCAGGAGCAGGCGCTCGGCAAGGATCACTTCCTCGTCGTCTCGTCGCTGCAGGGGCTCGGCATCCTCATGCAGAACATGGGGCGGCCGGAAGAGGCGCTGGCCATCTACCAGGACGTCGTGGCGCGATCGACCCGTGCGCTCGGCGCCAACAACGAAGTGACGCTGCGAAGCCGGCATCAGCTCGGGCAGGCCCTGTGCGAGCTGGGCCGCTTCGAGGAATGTCGGGACGTCGTCGCCGCCGTGCTCGAGGAGCGCGTCCGGCTGTCTGGCCGCGGTCACCCGAGCTCGCTGCTCGCGGCCCACACCCTCAGCCGGGCGCGTCTCGCCCTGGGCGACGTCGAGGGCGGTCTCGAGGGCCTGCGCGAGGTGGTGCGCCTCGCCGAGCGCGCGCTGCCCGCCGGCTCGCTCACCACGGACTTCTACGCCGTCGTGCTCGGCGAGCATCTCGGACGCCAGAAGCGGTACCGGGAGGCGGAGGCGGTCGCGCGGAAGGTCTACGAGCGGACGGCGCCGAACCAGGAGTCGCGGGCGCGCGAACTGGCGCAACGCGCGGCGTCGGTGCTGGCCACGGTCTCCGAGGCGCAGGGGCGGAAGGACGACGCCGCCGAATGGCGGCAGCGGGCCGAGGCAGGGAAGTCCGCGAGCTAGGGGCACGTCTCGCGGACGCGCCGGGGGCGGCCCGGCGCGTCCGCGGCAAGGCCGGGCGCTAGAGGAGGTCGGCCAGCGCCTTTCCGATCGACGTCCCGAGATCCTGCGGGCGCGCCGGGTCGAGCACCACGGTGACGCGGTGCACCTGCCCCTTGAACGTCACGTCCACGAACAGGATCGTCCGGGTCTCGAAGTGCGGCTGGTCGAAACCGATGGCCACGACCTGGGGCATCGCACCCGCGACGCCGTTGGCGATGTCGCGCGCCGTGTCCATGAGCTCGTCGCGGGTCGGCATCTCGCGCCAAACCTGCTCGGTGCTCGCCACCCGATCGCTCGTGGCCGGCAGGGCCGCAATCGCCGCCCGCGCCGTCGTCAGGCGCGCCGCCTGCGTGGAGCTCACCAGGTCGCGCGTGTAGATCGTGCCCAGCACGGTGACCTTCACCCTCAGCACCTGATTGGCGAGCACCTTCGCGAGCGCGGCGTCCAGGGCCGCCCGGACCGTGGCGTCGTCGCCCGTCGTCACGAGCGACTTCAGCGACCGGAACTGGGTCCGCATCGCGCCCACCTGCGAGCGCACCTGCGACTTGGCCGTGCTCTTGCCGGGGGCATACCAGGGCCACTCGCTGTCGATCCTGGCGAGCGCCGTCCGCTCGCCGGCATCCAGCGCCGAGAGGGCGCCGTCGCAGAAGGCCGGCACCAGGGTGCGCATGCCGCGGAGGCTCAGCTCGAACTCGTAGTCCGACGTCGCCCGCTTGTAGTCGTCCAGCGCGTTCGCGATCGACGCGGCCACCTCGTCGGCCGACTGGACGATGGCCTGGGCCGCCTGCGACTGGAACACGGGGGGCACCGACATCGTGCCGCGCACGCGCGTCGTGCCGTCGATGGTGCCGATGAATCCCTGCACCTGCATGTCGAGATCGGGCGAGTCGTAGCGGCCCGTCACCGTCAGCCCCGTCTTGTCCACGAGCATCTGGCCTTCGATGCCGATGCCGGCCACGCGCGTCACGCCGTCGATGCGGAGGTACCCCGAGTCGCCCTGGAAGGGGATCCAGAGCTCGACCGCGCGGCGGTTCTGGACGCCGAGCGCGCCGAGGCCGTCGTCGCTCATGCCCTGGATGCGGAAGCCGGTGGCGTCCACGTGGAGGCTGCCCTCCACGGCCATCACGTCGCCGAGGTCCACGTTCACGGCCTCGCCGAAGGCCGAGGCGTCGATCGCGAAACGGCCGTCGGCGTGGAGCAGGAAGTCGGTGCCGCGGCTGCTGACGTAGGCGTAGGCCCGCAGCCGGGCCTCGGGCTTGAACGGCACCACGTCCGGCAGCCAGCTCGTGTCCGGCTCGATGACGCCGCTGAAGTAGGCCTGCTGCACGCCGTCCGTGATCTGCACGGCGGCCGTGGCGTCGCCGAGGTCGAAGCCGAAGTCCGCCAGTTCGCCCAGCGTCTTCACCTTCAGGAAGCTGTAGGTGAAGGTGAAGTGACCGTTCGCGCCCAGCTCGTCGGGCGGTCCGACGAGGGCGGCCAGCACGTTGGTGGCCGGCGCGTCGTCGGTCTGCAGGGCGTGCGAGACGAGGTAGCCGGACATCTCGACCGGCAGCGTGCCGAGCTGGAAGCTGCCCATCTGGATGCGG
Organism: Vicinamibacterales bacterium; assembly: GCA_041394705.1. GTDB lineage: Bacteria > Acidobacteriota > Vicinamibacteria > Vicinamibacterales > UBA2999 > CADEFD01. The sequence continues at coordinate 125,927 of JAWKHS010000011.1, read as the reverse complement.
TGCCCCGAGAACGCCTTCGCGAACTGGTCGATGCCGTAGGTGGTGCCCGGCCGGAACGGGATCAGGCCCTGCACCGACACGCCGAAGCCGGGGAGGCCGCCCTCGGTCGGCCCGTCGTCGTCGCCGCCGTCGCCGGGCTGGTCGCCGCCGTCCCCGTCACCGCCGCCGAGCCCGGGAAAGGCGTAGTCGCCGGCGAAGAAGAAGAACGGATCCAGGGGATCCACGATCAGCGTCGCGTTGACACCCGCCGGAATCGCCAGCGTGACCGGCTTGGTGGCGCCGCCCATGCCGACCTCCATCGCGAAGCCGGAGTCGAAGGCGAAGTAGAAGTACGTGCGGTCGTCGGCGAGCGGGACGCCGAGGTCGATGTTCGCGCCCAGGTCCATGCCGAACTGCGCGACGGCGGGCTGCGTGATTTCCACGACGGCGCCCGTGATCGGCGACGGCACGCCGGCCGTCCCGTGTACCCGTGTGAGCCGCCCGGTGCCGTCGCCCTCGAAGAAGAGCGCCGCCCCCGCCATCACGAGGCGCTCGCTGCCGACCAGCATCGCCACGTCCCCCGTCACGTAGTAGCCGGACCCGAAGGGCAGCACCGCCGAGCGGGCCGCCTCGAAGCCCACGGACACGGGGCTCCCCGCGGGCGTGAGCGTGAGCACGGTCGTGTTCTGCGCCAGGGCCACGCCCGGGGCCAGCATGAGCACCGCTGCCAGGACTGCGCGTCGAACCATCATCGAAGACCTCCTCGCCGTGGGGCGCCGGCGTGCCGCTCGCGGGGGGGACCGCAACCCCTTACATCCAGGACATGCGGAAAGGGCGGGCGGACCACGCAAGGCCCGGGAGTGACGGCCCGGAGCGCCCGATCCCGACGGGCGAATGGCCGTGCAGGACCGGGCAGGCCATGTAACGCTGGGCGGGCCTTGCCGGTCATACCCGACATGACGCCCGGACTGCGGCACGTCCCGCGCCTGGTCCTCGCGCTCGTGGCAATCGCCCTCGCCGCTCCGCCAGACGCCCCGCTGCGCGCGCAGCCGGCGAGGCCGCGGGGCGAGGTGCGCCGCACCCTCTCGCACGGCGGCCGCACGCGCACCTACCAGGTGTACGACTACGGCCGCGACACGCCGGCGCCCGTGGTCGTCGTCCTCCACGGCGGCGGCGGGAACGCCGAGAACGCGGTGCGGATGACGGGGTTCAACCGGATCGCCGAGCGCGACGGCGCCATTGCCGTGTATCCCGACGGCACCGCCGGGCGCGCCGGCGGCCGCCTGCTCACATGGAACGCCGGCCACTGCTGCGCGGCGGCGATGCGGAACCGCGTGGACGACGTCGGGTTCATCGGCGCCCTCATCGACGCCCTCGTGGCCGGCGGGCGGGCCGACGCCTCGCGGATCTACGTGACCGGCATGTCCAACGGCGCGATGATGGCGCACCGGCTGGGCCGCGAGCTGTCGATGAGGATCGCGGCCATCGCGCCCGTCGTGGGGGCCGTGTTCGGCGACGAGCCGCCGCCCAGGGCGCCGATGCCCGCCTACATCGTGGTCGGCGCGGAGGACGACGTCGTACCGGCGGCCGGGGGACCGCTGCACCTGCGCGCGCTGCTCGGCGGGCGGTCCGCCGCCGACCGGTCCGTGGCGCCCGCCGTGGCGCAGGCCACCTACTGGGCGACGCACGACGGCTGTGGCGAGCCGACGCGATCGACCTCCGCCGCGGCGGAGACGTCCGCGTGGACCTCGTGCCGGAGCGGTGCGTCCGTGGTCTACCAGCGCGTGGCCGGGAACGGACACGCGTGGCCGGGCGGCCGGCCCGGACGCCGCGGCGCGGCCGAGCCCACGACCGCCTTCGACGCCACCGCCGAGATCTGGGCGTTCTTCAGGAATCAGCGGCGCCCGAGCCCCGCGCGCTGACGCCGTGGCGGCGCGCGCCCGGTCTTTTCGATTCCTGGGCAGGGGCGCATGCCGCGCCCGCACCATTCGAGCCGCCGGCCGGACACTCCAGGCCGGCCTACGGAGTCCAGAATGTCTACCGCATTCACCGACCGCGCCACGTCCACGGGCGCGGCCACCGCCAGGGCCAACGCGCTGGCCGAACGTCTCGAGCAGGGCGCGTCGTCGCTCGCCGCCCTCGCGCGCTCCCTCACGGAGGCGCAGTGGCAGACGCGCCTCCCCGGCGACGGCCGCAAGGTGGGCGTCGTCGTCCATCACGTGGCCAGCGTCTACCCGATCGAAATCGAGCTCGCCCAGGCGCTGGCGTCAGGCAAGCCCGTATCGGGAGTCTCCTGGGGCGACGTGCACGCCATGAACGCTGGACACGCGCGCGACAACGACCTCGTCACGCAGGAAGCCGCCCTGGCGCTCCTGGCCACGAACAGCGCGGCCGCGGCGGCCGCCATCCGCGCGCTGACCGATGCTCAGCTCGATGCGGCCGCTACCAACTCGCTCTACGCCGACGCGCCCCTCACGTGCCAGCACATGCTCGAGGATCACGCCGTGCGGCACAGCTACCACCACCTCGCGAAGATCACGGCCGCGCTGGGGCTGTAGCCCGGCATCCGGCCCGGTGGGCAGCGCGGCGCTCGACGCGGCGCCGCGCGGATCCCGGCAGACGACGCCCCCGGCGCTCGTCAGTCCGCGGTCCCGACGGTATAGTGGCGTCGGGAGGGCCAATGCGTCTTCTGATCGCGGCGCTGCTCGTGGTGGTGCCCGCGCTGGCCGGCGCACAGTCGCCTCGCGGCGACTCGTCGGCCGCGCGTTCGTCCGGTCCCCGGCTGTCCGAGGTGCCGCCCCTGGCGCCGATCGGGCTGGCCCTGCCCGACATCACGCCCACGCTCGCGCCCCTCGGGCTGCCAGCACCCGACGCCGGTGCGCGGCAGGCGGCCGAACCGACGCCGAGGGGCTCGCGGCATCACGGCGGCCGCCGCGGTGTCCGGCCGAATCGCGGGAACACCATCTACGTCGTGCCCGCCTACGTCCCGGAGCCTGCTCCGCCGCCGCCGGCCGACGCCTTGCCGGCGCCCACGGGCACGTTGTGGCTGGACGTGGAACCCCGCGCCGCCGAGGTGCACCTGGACGGCGCGCTCGTGGGGACGATGCTCGACCTGGGGGGGGCGCTCGCACTCCCCGCGGGTCTCCATCGCGTGGAGATCCAGGCGGCCGGCTACCGCGGCATCGACGTGACGGTGCGCGTCGATGCCGGGGGCGGCGTCACCCTCCGTCGCGCGCTCGAGCCCGACGCGATGGCGCCGCCACCTCCTGCCGCCGTGGCCCCGCCTGCCGCGCCCGTCACGCGCAAGCCGTTCTATCTGGTGCCCGGCTGCTACCTCGGCGACGTGCCGCCCGAAGAGGCCGGCCTGCCCGCGCGCTGCGACCTGACGAAGACGGTGGTCGTTCGCCCCTGAGGCGGAGCGGCGACGAGCGCATTGCCGCGTGGCGCCGCGCTGAGGGCCGGGAGCTGCCGCCGCCCCCCGTTGGTGGGCGAGCTACTTCACCACGTCTCTCGGGGCCCACAGGAACCCGAACGACTGCGCGCCGTCCCGGCCGTGCGTCTTGTGGTGGACCAGGTGCGCCATGATGATCCGCCGCAAGTACGGCCACTGCGGCACGTGCCGGAGGCGGATCCGCCGATGGACGACGACGTCGTGGAACACGACGTACAGCGCCCCGTACCCGGTCATCCCCAGGCCGACGGGCAGCATCCACGACCCGCCCGCGTTCACGCCCGCGTCGATGAAGAGGATCGACGGCACGGCGAACAGGATCCCGAACAGGTCGTTCCACTCCCAGCCGCCGTCGTGCGGGACGTGGTGCGAACGGTGGAGGAACCACAACGGTCCGTGCATCAGGAACCGGTGCGTGAGGTAGGCCACGCCCTCCATGGCGACCAGCGCCAGCAGGAACCACGCGGCGAACGCCCACCACGACATCGGCCTCACCCTAGCACGGCCACCGCGGGCGGCGTGAAGAGGCCGTCGCGTGGCGGTCCGGGCCGGCCGCCGCGCGCGGTTCCCCATCCGGCGGAGAGGCCTGCCTCCACGAGCCGCGCGAGCTTGCGCGGGGTGGAGACGACGGTGCGCGTCGCCCAGGCGTCGGCGCCCCGGTGCACGACGGCGCGGCCGATGTCCCGGTAGACCAGGCGCGCCGTGGCGACGGCCCAGGCCGATCGGAACGGAAGGTACGGCACGCCGTGCCATGCCGAGTCGTAGTAGCGCTCGGCCTCGGCCACGAGCCGGGCGGCCGCCGGCGCCACCCGGGCGGCGTGCGCGCGGTCGAGCGGAAGGCCTGGCGTGAGCGCGACGCCGGCCTCCTCCAGCCAGGTTGCGGGCACGTAGACGCGCCCGTGGCGGAGGTCGTCCCCGACGTCGCGCGCGATGTTGCTCAACTGGAACGCCAGCCCCAGATCCGACGCGCGCAGCAGCACCGACGGATCCCGGACCCCCATCACCCACGCCATCATCAGGCCGACGACCCCGGCCACGTGGTAGCAGTAGTCGAGCGTGTCGTCGACGGCGGCGTAGCGGCGCCCGGCGGCGTCCATCGCGAACCCCGCGAGGTGGTCGTCGGCCAGACGTCGCGGCAGGCCCGTGGCGGCCACGACGCGGCCGAGCGCGCCGAAGGGATCGGCGGGATCGGCGGTGCCGTCGAAGGCGGCCTCGGTACCCGCGCGCAGGCGATCGAGCCGGCCCGCCCGGTCGGCCACGGGCCCGGCGTCGTGACCGAAGGTCTGGCCGTCCACCACGTCGTCGCAGTGGCGGCACCAGGCGTAGAGGTCCCACACGAGATCCCGCGTGGCCGGATCGAACAGGCGGGAGGCCAGGGCGAAGCTCTGCGAGCCGGCACGGATGGCCGCGCCGCGCCCGGCAGGCCCCGGCGCCGCCGGCGCGCCCGGGGCGTTCACGGCCGCCGTCCCTGCAGGTCCGCGATCATCAGGCCGGCCGTCGCCGTCGCCGAGTTCACGACACCCGGCACCCCGGCGCCCGGGTGCGTGCCGGCGCCGACGAAGTAGAGGTTCGGCAGCCGGTCGTCGCGGTTGTGGACGCGGAACCAGGCGCTCTGCGTCAGCACCGGCTCGAGCGAGAACGCCGATCCCTCGTGCGCGTGGAGCTCGGTCTTGAAGTCCAGGGGCGTGAAGATCCGCTGGGTGACGAGGTCTTCGCGCAGGTGCGGGATGTAGCGCGCCTCCAGGTAGCGCAGGATGCGGTCGGCGTAGCGGGGGCCCTCGACGGTCCAGTCGATGCCGCGGCCGGTGCCGAGGTGCGGTACGGGCGAGAGGACGTAGAAGGCCTCGCAGCCCTCGGGCGCCAGCGACGGGTCCGACAGCGTCGGCGCGTGCAGGTAGAGGGAGAAGTCGTCGGCGAGGGTGCCGGTGTCGAAGATGTCGGCGAGCAGCTCGCGGTAGCGCGGGCCGAACAGCACGTTGTGGTGCGCCAGGTGCGGATGACGCCGCCGGGTGCCGAAGTAGACGAGGAAGAGCGACATGCTGAAGCGCTTGCGCTCGAGCGAGGCCGCCGCCGATCGGCCGCGCGGATCGTGGCCGAGCAGCGACTTGTAGGTGTGGACCACGTCGGCGTTGCTCGCCACGGCCGCCACCGGCAGCACCTCGCCGGCCGCGGTGCGGACGCCCGTCACCCTGCCGCCCTCCGTCAGGATGCGATCCACCGGCGTCGACAGGCGCAGCGTGCCGCCGAGCCGCTCGAAGAGCGCGACGAGGGCCCGCACCAGCGCGCCCGTCCCGCCCCGCGGGAACGTCACACCCCAGGTGCGCTCGAGCACGTGGATGAGCGTGTAGATCGACGAGGTGGCGAACGGGTTGCCGCCGACCAGCAGCGAGTGGAAGCTGAACGCCTGCCGGTGGTGGTCGTCGCGGATGTAGCGGCTGACGACGTCGTACACCGTCCTGTAGGCCTCGAGCCGGACGAGCTGCGGTGCGGCCCGCACCATGCTCCAGAGATCCAGGAAGGGGACGTGGGCGAGCTTCGTGTAGCCCTCGGCGAAGACGTCTTCCGCGTAGGCGAGGAAGCGCCGGTAGCCCTCCACGTCCTCCGGGCACCGCGCCGCCATCTGGCGCGTCACCGCGTCGAGGTCGTTCGAGTAGTCGAACGTGTGGCCATCCTCCCAGAACAGGCGATAGAACGGCATCACCGGCAGGAGATCCACGGAATCGGCCATGCGTTCGCCCGCCAGGGCGAAGAGTTCCTCGAGGCAGTCCGGCGCCGTGATGACGGTGGGCCCGGCGTCGAAGGTGAAGCCGCGATCCTCGTAGACGTAGGCGCGGCCGCCGGGCTTGTCGCGGGCCTCGAGCAGGACCGTGCGCAGGCCCGCGGCCTGGAGGCGGATCGCGAGCGCGAGTCCGCCGAAGCCGCTGCCGATGACGGCGACCGTGGGAGCCGCGGCGGCCACGCTGGTCACTCCCACAGGTGCGCCAGGGCGCGCAGGACGGGCACGGGCGGTCTCCCCGTGAGCAGACGCAGCTTGTCGGCCGTCGTGAGACGTCCGGCGTAGAACCGCGCGATGAGGTCGGCGGGGTGCCGGTAGAAGAGCGCGAGCACCTCGGCCCGGGCCTCCGGGGCGGCCGCCCGGAACAGCCAGCGGTTCAGCAGCCGGAAGAACCCCCGCTCCCGCCATCGTCGTTCCGCCAGTGTCCGCACCCCTGAATAGACGCGCTCCGGAGCGTCGAGATCCATCGCGGCCAGCGCGTCGGCCGTCGCCACCGCATCCGGCAGGGAGTAGCCGGTGGTCGGATGGAAGAGCCCCGCCCGCATGCCGATCCGCGGTTGGTCGCCACTCCAGAAGGCCTCGATCGAGCCGCCCAGGGGAATCGGCAGCGCGCCTGCCTCCTCGCGCACGACCTGCGCCACGGACCAGCCGTGGCGGTTCACGTAGGCGGTGATGGCGCGGCGTGCGGCGGCCTCGTCCACGCCCGGCGTGTCGGCGTACGAGGTGTCCTCGACGAGCAGGCGCGTGGGCGAGAAGGGCAGGACGTAGATGAACTTGAACGCGCCGTCCTGCGGCACCGCGGCGTCCATCACCAGGGGCGTCTCGACGCCGTGCGGACGCGCGCACTCGATCTCCTGTCCCAGGAAGGTCTGCCATCCCAGCGGCAGGTCGAGGGCGGTGGCGCCGCGCGCGTCGATCACCACCCGGCCCTCCACGGCCGACCCGTCGGCGAGGAACGCCGTCGTCGGCGTCACGCGGTCCACCGGGGAGCCGCAGCGCACGCTCGCGCCGAGCGCGGCCGTGACCGCGCCGTGGAGCCGCGCCGACGTGAGGCTGCAGTAGGCGCCGTCCAGCGTGCGCGTGAAGGCCGGGAACGCCACGCGGTGCGCCGGCCACCGCGCGGCCATGGCCGGGGCGAGCCAGTCGAGGGCCGCTGCCGGAAGGTCCGTGGCGTGGCACGACCACGTGTGGTTGCCGCCGAGCGCCGGTCCGGCTTCGAGCAGGAGGAGCCTGAGGTCCGGCCGGGCGTGGTGCAGCCGCCAGGCGGCGAGGCTGCCGGCGAGACCGCCGCCCACGATCACTGCGTCAAACATTCCGTGGCGCGAGCCTATCACGCGGTCCCCGGGGGCCGTCCGCACCGGTTCTCTATACTGAGCGCGTGTCGCCAGCGTCCGCCGTGCCGACGCCGCTCGCGCTCGCCGTGCGTGGCGCGACGAGACGTCTCGGCCCGCGCCTGGTGCTCGACGGCGTGGACCTCGACGTGGCCGCGGGCGCGCTCGTCGTGGTGGCCGGTCCCAACGGCGCCGGCAAGTCGTCGTTGGTGCGTGCCATCGGCGGTCGGCTGGCGCTCGACGCCGGGACGATCGCGATGGGCGGCCTCGACGGCGCCGCGGCGCGGCGCGCGGGACGGCTGGGGCTGGTCCCCCAGGACATCGCGCTCGACCCGCACCTGTCGGTGCGCGACAACCTCCGGCTGTGGGGGGCGCTCGCGGGCGCGCCGCGTGGAGCGCTCGACGACCGCATCGCGCGCGGCCTGGCCTGGGCGGGGCTGACGGATCGCGCCGGCGCGCGGCCGGACACGCTGTCGGGCGGCATGCGGCGCCGGGTGAACCTGCTGGCGGCGCTGCTGCACGAACCGGCCGTGCTGGTGCTGGACGAGCCCACGGTGGGGATCGACCGCGAGGCGCGCGTGTACCTCCACGGACTGCTCGCGGACCTCTGCGGCCGGGGCACGGGTGTGCTGCTGGCCACCCACGAACTCGACGACGCCGCGGCGGTGGCGACGTCGGTCACGGTGATGCAGCGCGGCCGTCCCGTGGCGTCCGGTACCGTCGATGCCCTGGTGGCGCGCTTCTGCGCGCCGGGCGGCGACGTGGTGGTGACGACCGAGGGCGCGAGCCCGGCCGGCGTGTTCGAGGCCGACGGGTTCTCGCCCGAACCCGGCGGCCAGTGGGTACGGCCCGAAGGCGCGACGAGCACCGACCTCCGGGCCCTGCACGCGCGCCTGGCCGCGGCGGGCGTGGCCGTGCGCGACGTGCGCTGGCGGCGGCCGTCGCTCGACGCGGCCGTCCAGGCGGCGCTGGCCCGGGCGCCGATGGGGGCGTCATGAGGTGGGCGGTCTGCCGGGCGCAGCTCCGCGCACTGGCTGGTGATCCGGGCGCCCTGGCCATGGGCTTCGCGCTGCCGGTGGCGGTCTTCCTCGTGTTCGCGGCGATCTTCTCGAGCGCGGCCGGCGACGACCTCCGCGTGTCCGTGGCGGTGGCGGACGAAACGGGCACGGCACTCTCGACGCGGCTGGTGGAGGCGCTCGGCCGCGAAACGACGATCCGGATCGTGGCCACGGCCGCCACGGCCGCTGAGGCCGACGCCGCGGTCGTGCGCGGTACGGCGGACGCTGCCATCGTGCTACCAAAGGGGGCCCGCGGTCTCGATACGCTCGCGGGCGAGGGCGCGGCCCCGGTCCGCGTCGTGGCCCATCCGGCCCGGCGCGTGGCCGCGGGCATCGTGGCCGGCGCGGTGCAGCACGCCTACTTCGCGGCGCTGCCCGACGCGGCCCTTCGCGGCGCCGTGGACCTCGTGAATCAGATCGTCGTGCCGCTCACACCGGATCAGCGGGCGCAGGCCGACGCCGTGCTCGACGAGATGGCCGCCGACAGCAGCGGCGACAGCGACGACGGCGCCTTCACGTCACTGGTCGAGCAGAGCGTCACGCGCGGGGCCCCGGCGGCGGCGAGCGTCGCCGCGTATTACGCGGCGGCCGTGGCGGCCCTCTTCGTCCTGCTCTCGGCGGTGCCGCCGGCCGCCGGCCTGCACGACCTGGTGGCGTCGGGGGCCGCCGATCGCGCCATGGCCGGACCGGCAGGCGTCACGGCCCTGGTCGACGGCCGGGCGGCGTTCCTCGTGCTGCAGGGCCTCGGGCAGTCCCTCATCATCTTCGGCGTCGCCTGGGGCCGCGCCGGCGCGTGGCCGGGCGGCAGCCTGCCCGCATGGGCGGCGGTCGCCGCGGGCCTGGCGATCGCGGCGGCCGGCCTGGGCCTGGCCGCGGCCGCCCTCTGCGCCACCGCGCGCCAGGCGACCACCGTCTCGCACATCGCCGTGCTCGTCGCCTCGGCCGTCGGCGGCAGCATGGTGCCGCGCTTCCTGATGCCGGCGTGGTTGCAGCAGACCGGATGGGCCACCCCGAATGCCTGGGCCATCGAAGGATTCGCCGCGGCGGCGCGCGGCGGTGACGGCGTGGTCCAGGCCGCCCTCGCGGCCGCCGTGCTCGCGGGCGCGGGCCTGGCGGGGTGGGGGCTCGCCCGGACCCTGTTCGCGCGGCGTGCCGTCCTCTGATCCCCGGGAATGACGGGCGGGGCTCGGGGGTTCTTGGCCCGAGTCAGCGTCACATGCCCGACCACGCCCGCCACCAGATCGCCCTCTTGGACTACGTCGCCGCCCGGCGTGCCGAGATCGATGCCGCACTCGACGGCTGGCTGCCGCGGCCGCCGGCGTGTCCGCCGGAGGTGGCCGAGGCGATGCGGTATGCGGTCGGCGCCGGCGGCAAGCGGTTCCGGCCGCTGCTGACGCTGGCCGTCTCGGACGCGGTGGCGTTCGCCTCGGGCGCCGACGAGGCCGGGGCCGCCGCCCGCCGCCGCCACGCGCTGCCGGCGGCCTGCGCGGTGGAGTTCGTGCACACGCAGTCGCTCGTGCACGACGACCTGCCCGCGATGGACGACGACGTGCTCCGGCGCGGCCAGCCCACCGTCCACGTCCGCTACGGGGAAGGGCTCGCGATCCTCGTCGGCGACGGGCTGCTCGCCGAGGCCTTCGGACTGCTGGCGCGCGAGCCTGGAGGCGACGCGGCGCCGGATCTCGTCGTCCGGAAGCTCCGGGTGATCGCCGCGCTCGGCGAGGCCGTCGGGGCCGCGGGCATGGTGGGCGGCCAGGCGATCGATCTCGCGCTGACGGGTCACGGCCGTGGGCCCGCTGCCGCCGCACTCGACCTGTGCGCGCTGAAGGACATGCATGCCCGGAAGACGGGTGGGCTCATCCGGGCGGCGGCGCTCGCGGGCGCCATCATGGGCGGGGCGTCCGCCGCGCAGGAGGCCGGCATCGCCCGGTTCGCCGACCGGGTCGGCCTGGCCTTCCAGATCGTCGACGACGTGCTCGACGTGGAAGGCTGCTCCGAGCGGCTGGGCAAGACGGCGGGGAAGGACGCCCGCGCAGGGAAAGTGACCTTCGCCGCGCTGCTCGGGTGCGCGCGGGCGCGTGCGATGGCCCACGACGCCGTGTCGGAGGCGCTCGACGCTCTGGAGGCGGCGGGGGTCGCCTCGCCGGAACTGGCCGGGCTCGCCGCCGGCGTCCTCACGCGGCTGGCGTAGCTCCGGCCTCTCGTCCAGCCGCCGCTCGACCGCGACGCCGGGCTGCGCCGTCCCCGCCCGTCCCACCATAATGACGGCATGACACTCGAGGGCACCTACACGTTCCAGGCCGGCCGCGAGCGCGTCTGGCAGTTGCTGATGGATCCGTCCGTCGTCGCCTCCTGCGTCCCCGGCTGCGAGGGCCTCGAGCCGATCGGCGAGGACCGTTACAAGGCGCGCGTGGTGGCGGCCGTGGCCGCCATCAGCGGCTCCTACGAGGGCACGGTGGCCATGCTCGACAAGGTGGCGCCCGAGTCCTACCGGCTCGTGGTGGAAGGATCGGGGCGCCACGGATTCGTCAACGGCGAGTCGCGCGTGACCCTCCGCGAGGACGGCGGGACCACCATCGTCGACGTCACCGGGACGATGGACGTGGGCGGCACCATCGCGCGGCTGGGGCAGCGCCTGGTCGGCAGCGTGTCGAAGATGATGCTCGACCGGTTCTTCACCTGCCTCGGCACGAAGGCCGCGAGTTGACGCGCGGTTCTGCGCCGACGAGCGCGCGCTGCCCGTGGGCGTGCGCGCCATGATGCACCTGACGCTCGCCTACCGCTTCGGCGCCGCCCCCAGGTCGCGCCGCACGGGCTGCGCCCCTGGCCGGTCCGGTGCGGGTGGGCCGGGGTTGCGCGGCGTGCACTGCGCGCGTGGGTCGTCGAGGCACGACGGCCCGCAGTCCTCGTCGACGAGCCCGTCGCCGTCGTTGTCGATGCCGTCGAAGCAGATCTCGGCCGTCTGCGGCGTGCCGCCGCCGAATCCCCCGTACACGTAGACCGTGTTCACGCCGCCGCCGACGCCGCGCACCAGGTAGAACTCGCCGCGCACGGGGTTGTAGGCGCCCGACGTGACGAACTCGGCGGGGCCCGACCCCGGCAGGTCCACGGTGGCGTACTGGCGGAGATCCCACGGCTGCTTCCGCCCTTCCTTCACGTCCACCATCTCGTTCACGTCGTAGAGCTTGGCGACGAGGCGATAGGGGTAGCCCTTCGGCCCCCGGATGTCGAGCGGGTCGCTCAGCGAATAGCAGTACACGGCGTCCAGGTACGGCTGTCCGTGCAGCGCGGGATTCCGCGTGGCGTAGCCGTAGCACGTCGGCCCCGACGACTCGCGCTCCACGGCCACCAGGGTGCGCGTGCCCGGCACGACGAAGTAGCCGCCCGCGAGCTCGCTGCCGTTGTAGTCGTTGCTGGTCGGCGTGCCGTAGGTGATGCAGCTCGGCACGCTGTGCGGGCAGCCGACGAGCAGCGTCATCGGGATGGGCGTGCCGCTCACGGTCGCCGGGTCGAACACCGACGCGGTGAACCCGTAGCTGGTGCGGGACACGATCGAGCGGTCGTACATCGACGTCAACGCCGGCCCGCCGAGCAGCGCGCGCCACTCCGGCGGAATCGGCGCCATGGCGTTCCCCACGAGCCCGGGGCTGACCGTCCCGGCGAAGGGCCCGGAGAGCTGGGTCAACGAAGGGCCACACCAGTGGCTGAAGGCGGTCTGCTTGGTGTTGTCGTACGAGATGTAGCCGGTGACGCAGATGCGTCCGTTCTGCTCGAGGACGCCGCCCAGCATCGGCCGGAACGCCGTCGGGCTCGGGTGCACCTTGGCGAGTTCGGCCCGGTCGGGCCCGGCGCACGGCGCCGCGACGCGTGCCCGCTGCCCCAGGGCCGGAATCTCCAGTGTCGCGACGCCGTGGTCGTCGGTGACGCACGACCAGTAGAGGTAGTTGCCGTCCTCGCTGACGCCCAGCGCCCCGCCGCCATAGCTCAGGTCGCCGCCCGCGCCGTCCGGCCAGTCGAGAGTGAACGTGCCGAGCACCTGCACGTTGGACAGGTCGGCGGTGGGCAACGCGCGCGGGTCGGGCGGCGCGGCGGCGGGTGCCATCGTGGCGGCGGCGACGAGAAGGGCGGCGATCGAACGTGAACGCATCTGACGACCTCGCGAAGACACGAATCCTGACGATGAGTGGAGAGGGCGAAGCGACGGACGAACGGACTCGGGGGAGCCGATGCGCGACGCGCGTGGGGAGCGCGCGGAGGCCAGTCACGGCGGCGCCAGCCGACAGGCGTCACAGGTCCGGCCGGCCAGCCGCGTGCAAGTTCGACGCCGGACGAAGACATCGCGCGTGCCCGCCGCCGCGCGTCGCCTGGGGGCGGTTCCCGTACGCTCGTGTCGCAAGGGACGCCGTCGTCGCCGACGTCGTCAGCGTCGTGCATTGCGACAGCGCACGGAGAAAGTGCACGGTGAGCGCGCGGCCGCGTCGCGACTCGGCCTGACGCACGGCGCGGCGAGGGTTGCGCGACCGGTCGGGCGGGGAGTACAAGGGCGGCGCGTGGAATCGCCGACCGTGGACGTGTTCGTGTCCTACGCCCGCGAGGACCTGCACGCCGCGCGTCGTCTCGTGGACGGGCTGAAGGCCGCCGGCCGCTCGGTGTGGGTCGATCTGGAGGGCTTGTACGCCGGCGAGGCGTGGTGGCCCAGCCTCTGCCGCGCGATCGATGCCTCGCACGCCGTCGTCTTCCTGATCTCGCCGCACTCGGCGGCGTCGGCCGCGTGTCGCGCCGAGCTGGATCACGCGGAGGCCCTCGGGAAGCGCATCGTCCCCGTGCTGTGGCAGGACCCGGACGCCGTCGAGCTGCCCCCGGTCGCCCAGCGCACGCAGTGGCTGCTGAGGCCTGGCCAGGACATCGACGGCGCGCTCGTCGCGGCGCTCGTCGCCGTCCTCGACGCCGACCCGGCGTGGGTGCGGGGCCACACGCGCTGGACGCAACTGGCCGCCGAGTGGGACCAGCGCGGCCGGCCCGATGCGCTGCTCGTGCGCGGGGATCATCTGGACGAGGCGCTGGGCTGGCTCGCCGGCGAGGCCCCGGCGCGCGACCCTGCCGTGACGCCGGCGCAGCGGGCGTTCATCGCCGCCAGCCGCCTGGCCGACGGCCTGTCCCGGGCGCGGGCGCTCGTCGAGGCCGATCGGCCCGAGGGGGCGCTGTCGGTGCTGCTCGAGGCAGGCGGGCCGCTCGACGCCGCCGGGCATGGCGTGCTCTTCGAGGCGCTCCAGCGGCTCCGGAGGTGCGAGCCGCTGCGCCCTCGCTCGCACCACGCCGAGCAGATCGCCGCGGCCGGCGCCTCCCTCGTGGTGGCCGGTGACGTGGATCGAGCGTCCGTGTGGGACGTGGCCGCTGCGCCCGCGGACCTCGTCCGCGAGCTCGAGGCCCTGGGCACCGACCTGCCGCGCCCGTCGCCGGACGGCCGTCGCCTGGTCGGTCCGGGCCCGGAGGGACTGGCGCTCTGGGACACGACGACGTGGACCCCCATCGCCGATCTCGGGATCGACGCCGAGTCGGTCGACGACGTGGCGTTCTCGTTGGACGGCCAGTGGCTGGCGGCGGCCGACGACACGCGGATCCGCCTGCTGCGAGCGGAGGACGGCCGGGTGCGCCACGAGCTCGAACGCGGCGCTTCGATCGCTGTGGCCCTCGCGTTCGATCCGACAGGCCGTTTCCTGCTGTCGCGCGGGTCGGACCGCCTGCGCCTGTGGTCGATCGAGAGCGGGCAGGCCGTCTGGTCGATTGCCGCCGGGACGCGGTCGTCGTTCTGGTCGGCCCACTTCTCGTCGGACGGACGTGCCGTCGCCGCGGCCCGGGGCAACCGCCGGATCACGGTCTGGGACGCCGCGGACGGCCGGCCGATCCGGACGCTGGTGGGTCCCGAGGCGCACGAATACCAGGACTGCTGGTTCGTCGCGGCCGACCGTGTCCTCCTCGCTTTCGACGGGCTGTACACGCACGCGTGGCCATGGCCCGCCGGCAAGGGAACGCCTTTCGACGTGGGCCGCCATTCGCGGTTCGAGATGTCGCCGTCCGGCACGTCGATCGCGCTCTCGTCCGGCGACCGGTCCGGGAGGATCGAACTTCGCGACGTGACGTCCGGGGCCCTCATCGAGACGCTGCGGCGCCACGAGGGCGAGGTGACGGCGCTCGCGTGGACGCCGGACGGCGAAGTGCTCGTCAGCGGCCACGAGAACGGCATGCTCGTCCACTGGGCGATGTCCACGCGGTCGGTCCACGGCGTGGTCGACACGCGCGGCGGCCGCATCGGCCGGATCCGCGTGCTGCCCGATGGCCGGGGCGTTGCCGCCACCGGCGTCGGGGACGGCGGCGTGCGCGTCTGGCGCTTCGGCCCGTCGCTCGCCCTGCGGGACGTGCCCGGCCGGTGGTGGGCGCTCGACGCCTCCGCCGAGGCCGCGGCGGCCGCGGCCGTGGAGCGGGACAGCGGCGGCGTCAGGATGCTCGACGGCGAGTGCCTGGACGTGCGCGGCCGCGCAGGCGCCGAAGGACGGGAGTACGCCCAGGCCGTGTTCTCGCCGGATGGGCGGCGCCTCGCCGCCGTCGGTCGCGACGGCCGGCTCGACCTCTTCGATGCCGAGTCGCTCTCGTCCCTCGGCTCGTGGCCCGCGCCGGCGAGGGCCTGCGTCGTGTCGTGGGCCGCGTCCGGCGAGCGGCTCCTGGTGCGCGGCGAGTCGGCCTGTGCCGTGCTCGGCGCCGCCGATGGCGCGGTCCTCCTCGCGATCGGCACGCCGGCGCGCCGCGTGGAGGAGGCCGCCCTGTCGCCTGACGGGCGCCGGCTCTTCGTCGCCGAGATCCTCTCCGAGGTCCGGGAGAACGTCTCGCGGAGCCTGGGCCACGCGGCCCGGCTGATCGACGTCGACAGCGGCGCCACGCTGGCGCCGGTCGCCGTGCACGAGGACCCCACCCGGCAGGGACTCAGGCACCTGTCGTTCGGCGCCGACGGCGCGACATGCCTGGCCGTCCAGACCACGGATGGGGCCGCGACGCTGATCGACGCGGCGAGCGGCGCGGTGATTCGGCGAGTCGGCGGCGTCGAGCAGCGCCAGTCCCTGGCGGCGTGGCTCCCGGACGGGCGGCGCATCCTGACGGCCACGAGCAAGGCCGTCACGATCTGGGCCGTCGACGATGGACGCCAACTGGCCACCCACGCCGTGGCGAGCGTCCGTGCCGTCGTCTTCTCGCCCGACCGGCGACTGGCCGCCACCGTCGGATCGCATGCCGTGCACGTCTGGCACTGCGAGACGTGGACGCCCCTGGTGAACCTGTGCGACGGGATCGACCGGTTCCCCGAGCGCGCGGCATTCACGGCGAGCGGCGACGGCCTGGTGATCGTCGAGACCGACGGGCGATCGGCGTGGTATCCGGTGGGCCAGGACGCCCTGCGCCGCGTCGCGCGTCCCTGGATCGCCGCGCTCGCGGCCGCACGCTGACGGGACTCCGGCCTCCGCGTCCTGCACGGCGCACGCATCCGCGTGCTCGACGCCGCACCGCGTTCGGGGTGACCTGCAGGCGGCCGGCGCAGACGGCTGCGACCGGGGTCCGTGGAACCTTCCGTGGCCGGCAGGGTCAAAAGAGAACATGCCGAGACGGCTCCTGTCGTGCGCGTTCGCGGCCATGACGATCCTCGTGCTCCCCGCCCGGGATGCGGCGGCGTGCTTCTGCGGCGGGCTCGCGACGCCGTGCGCGTCGCTCTGGGGCCGCGATCGGGCGCCCGTGCTGTTCGAGGGCACCGTCCAGTCGATCGAGACCCGTGTGCTCGACGAGGTGATGGACGTCGGGGGCACGTCGCGCGTGCGGCAACGCGAGATGCGGGAAGTGCGTTTCCGTGACGTGCGGCCCCTGCTCGGACGGCGCGTCACCACCGTGCTCACGGGCACCGGCGGCGGCGACTGCGGCTACGCGCGGTTCGTGGTGGGCGAGCGGTTCGTCGTCCACGGGACCGACGAGCGCGTGGGCCTGACCACGGGCACCTGCTCGTTCACGGCGCCGGTGGCGGAGGCGCGAGAGATCCTCGACTACGTGGCAGGGCTGTCCGCGCCGAGCGCCGGCGCCCGCATCGACGGCACCGTCGTCCTCGCGAAGCGCGAGCACATCGGCCTGCCGTCGATCTCGACCACGCCGCTCCCGGGCGTCACGCTGCAGCTCGAGGGCCCCGCGAGGGGCTCGGCCGTGTCCGACGCGCAGGGGCGCTACAGCTTCGCGCCGCTGCCGGCCGGGCGCTACGAGGTCACGATCGTCACGGACCGCGATGATCTCGTCAAAGCCGGTCCCCTGCGGCAGTCGGTCGAGCTCGCGCACGTGCACGCCTGCGCCACCCCGTACGCCGAGTTCTTCGCCAACGGCACGGTGACGGGCACGGTCGTGGACGTCGACGGACGTCCCGTGTCCGCCGCCCAGGTGTCGCTACGGGCCGCGGACATCGAGGGGCAGGAGTACTACGAGTACGACACGACCTCGACGGATGCCGACGGCCGCTACCGGTTCCAGTCCCTGGGCGAGGGGCGCTACGCCGTCGGCGTCAACCTGGAGCGGGGCATGCGCACCACGAGCCCGTGGATGCCGGCGATGGCCACCGACGAACGCGGCGCTCCCGCGGTGGTGACGCTGGCGCACGCCGCGCTCGTGGAGGTGGCGCCCATCGTCGTGCGCGCGCCGGCCTCCGCGATGGTCACGGGCCGCCTGGTACGGGCCGACGGCCAGCCGGTCGCGAACGCCCGCGTGCGGGCGACCAGCGCCGGCGAGCGCTACCGCCAGTTCGGCGATGGGGTGGACGCCACCACCGGCGACGACGGCCGCTTCAGCTTCGCCCTCGGCGCCGGGGCGGCGTATCGCATCGGCACCTGGCTCGACACCGGCAGCGCGGAGATGGATGCGGTGGTCGTGGACGGCATGCACGTGACGCTCGTGCTCACGCCGCGGCGTTGAGCGCGCCGTCGCCGCCGGTCCCCGGCTCAACCGCGGCCGGCGCGTGGACCGAGACCGCCCGCGCCGGGCCATCCCATTGCCCAGTCTCGCGCCCGTGCTGCCCATGTTGGGGTCGCGGATTCCGCGTGCGGCGCCGCTCCTCGAGCGACGGCCGGTATGCCGCTTGCTCCTTGCGTGGTCGTGGACGCAACAGTGACTGGTCGGGCGTGTGCCACGGTGGCGCGGGGGCGAGCCCGCCCAGCCCCGTCGCATCTCAGCCGTGACGGCGCCTCACAGAGCGGCGAGGTGCCGTGAGCACTCCCTCGCCCTGGCTCGTGGCAATCGCCGTCGCGTCGCTCGTCGCGGCCGTGTGCTCCACCGTGGTCATCGCGGTCGACATCGCCGCCGGACGGCGTCAGCGGATGTGGATCATGAACCTGGTGTGGCCGCTGACCGCGCTCTGGAGCGGCCCGGTCGGGCTCTACGCGTACTTCAGGATCGGCCGGGCGCCGACGGCCCGCGAGCGTCGGGAATCGCCGGACCGCCGCAAGGCGTTCTGGCAGCAGGTAGGCGTCGGTGCGACGCACTGCGGGAGCGGATGCACGCTGGGTGATCTGCTGGCCGAGACGTTCGTGACGATCGTGCCGGTGACGATCCTCGGGAGCCATGTGGCCGGCACCTGGACGGTCGACCTGGGCGTGGCCTTCCTGCTCGGCATCGCCTTCCAGTACTTCACCATCGCGCCCATGCGCGATCTCAGCGTGCGCGACGGGCTGCTGGCCGCCCTCAAAGCGGACACCGCGTCGCTCCTGGCCTGGCAGCTCGGGATGTACGGCTGGATGGCGATCGCGCTCTTCGTCTGGTTCCCGGCCGACGCCCTGCCGAAGTCCGGGCCGACCTTCTGGTTCATGATGCAGCTGGCCATGGTCGCGGGGTTCCTCACGAGCTACCCCGTGAACTGGTGGCTTCTGCGCGCCGGGCTCAAGGAGCCCATGTAGCCGCGCCGCGTGTCGGCGACTTCGCCACGCCGCGTCGTGGGGACCGGGTGGCAGACGGGGAGGCGACGATGACCTGGGGACTGTGCCGCTCGTGCAAGTGGTGGCAGATCGAACCTGACGCCGCCATCAGGAACAACACCATGGGGCTCTGCATCGACGAGGATCTGCAGCCCTTCGTGCTCCGCATCTCCGGCAACGGCGGCTGCACCCGCTTCATGGAGGGGACGCCGGCGCGTGCCGAGGGCTCGAGCGGGGCGCCGCCCACCGCGGCGCCGCAGCGCTGATCGCGAGGGACCGGTGTCTTCGCCGTGCTACCATAAATATGGTTGGACGTCACAATGCGCACGACGATAGACATTCCCGACCCCATCTATCGGCGGCTGAAGGCCAAGGCCGCCGGCGAGGGCCGGTCGGTGAAGGCGCTCCTGCTTGAGGCGGCCGAAGCCGCGCTGGCTCCGGCCGCGCGCGCCGTGGCCGCGCCGGTGTCCCTCCCGCTCGTGCGGTCCAGCCGGCCAGGGACCCTGGAACTGACGAATGCCCGCATCTACGACGTCATTTCTTTTCCCTGACATCAACGTCTGGGTGGCGCTGAGCTACGCAGCTCACGCGCACCATGCCGTGGCGGCCGACTGGTTCGCCGACCTCCAGGACGGGACTCGCTTCAGTTTCTGCCGGCACACGCAGCTCGGCCTGCTGCGGCTGCTCACGACCGGCGCGGTCATGGGCGACGACGTCCTCACGCAGCCCGAGGCGTGGGCGGTCTACGATCGGTGGCTGCGCGACGAGCGCGTCGGCTTCGCCGACGAGCCCGCTGGCCTCGAGCGCCGGTTCCGCGCGCGGTCGCGCGCGCCGAGGGCCTCGCCGCAGGCGTGGGCGGACGCGTACCTGTCCGCGTTCGCGGACGAGCACGGGCTCACGCTCGTCACCTTCGACCGGGGCTTCCGCGGAACCGTGTCGTCGCTGCTGCTGCTCGCCGACGCCTGACCGCCCCGGCGGCAGCCCGCCTCGCGCCGTGTCCGCCGCCGGCCCGTCAGGGCACGATGAGCGGCGTGTCGAGCCGGATGCGCAGGATCGTCCCGGCCGGCAGCGTCACGTCCTGTCCTTCGGTGGCCGCAATCACGCCACCGCCGCCCACGAGGATGCCCGTCAGCACGCCCTTGAACCCGCCCAGGATGCCGCCGATGATGGCGCCCACGCCTGCGCCGGCACCGATCTTGGCGGCGTCGCCCTTGTACCCCTCGCTCTCGAGGGCCTGCGCGACCGTGGCGCGCACGCGCATCGTCTCGTTGCGGACCGTCACCGAATCGAAGGCCAGCGTGAGCGAGCCCTTGCGGTCCAGGCGGCCCGGACGGTTCACGGCCGTGACCGTTCCCCGGAACAGCGAGCCCGCGGGCACCAGCACGTGATCCCGGCTGTCCACGTTCACGACGGTCGTGGCCTCGACGCGGTCTTCCACCTGGGCGCTGGAGGAGGAGACCGTCTGCAGCAGGCGGACGTCGATTTCCGTGCCCACGGGCAGTTCCCGCGCCCCCCCGGTCGGCTGCGACGTGCTGATGCCGCGCGCGGTGGCCTGCGCTCGCGTGCGGAGGCGGTCCAGGCGGGTGCGGACGTCGGTCAGCTCTGACTGCGACACCTTGCCTTCGCGCCGCAGCTTGCCGCGCAGGTAGGCGATGTCGTCCTTCACCTCCGACAGCTCGCGGTCGAAGTCGGCCGCCCGGGCGGCGTCGCGGCTGCGGGCCTGCCCGATGTCGGTGGCGACCGACGCGGCCGTGTCCTCGAGCGCCTGCAGATCGGCGGTCGTCACGTCCTGGGCGGCCATCGTCGTGGCGAGAGCGAGCACACTTGCGGCGAGTACGAGTCGGTACATCGGGTCCTCCTGCAGCCCTGACGTCCGCGCGCCGGGTCCGGGGGCGGGCCGGGCCGGGGGGGCGGCGCGGCCGACTCCGCTGCGGCGGATCGTGGCTCCTCCCGCCAGTCTAGTCCGGCGAGCGTGCCGGTGCGCCACCGGCATCGGCCGAGCCGGAGTGCGATATCCTTCGGGGCCTTTGGGCGACACAGACCTGCAGGGACCGGGGACCGGGGACCAGGGACCGGACGTCACGCCGCCCACGGGCACGCTGCCACGCTGTCAGGCCGCGATGCGGTCGCGGCCGCATCGCCGTCTCGCTGCAGAAGGACGAATCTCAACCATGCGCAAGTCCACTCTCTCGCTCACGCTCGTCGGATTCGTGGCACTCGCCGGGGCGCTGGCCGCCCAGGCGCCGCCGGCGCGCACGCCGGCGATGACGGAGAAGTCGGCCGGCAGCGGGCCGCTGGACCGCCTGGCGTTCCGCCAGATCGGTCCCGGCGCGCCGTCGGGGCGCGTGGACGACTTCGCCGTCCTCGAAAGCGACCCGTCCACCTTCTATGTGGCGGCCGCGACGGGCGGCATCCACAAGACCACCAACGGCGGCGTCACCTTCACGCCGGTCTTCGACAACGAGTCGACGTCCTCGGTTGGCGACATCGCCATCGCGCCCACCGACGCCAATCTCGTGTGGGCGGGCACGGGCGAGAACAACAACCGCCAGTCCTCCTCGTGGGGCGACGGCATCTTCAAGTCCACCGACGGCGGCCTGACGTGGAAGAACATGGGCCTCCGGCAGTCGAAGCACATCGCCCGCGTGCTCGTGGACCCGGTGGACTTCGACGTCGTCTACGTGGCGGCCCTCGGGGACCTGTGGGGCGCCGGCGGCGAGCGGGGCGTCTACAAGACCACCGACGGCGGTGCCACCTGGAAGCGGACGCTCGTCGTGGACGACGACACCGGCGCCACCGAACTCGTCATGGATCCGTCGAACAACAAGGTGCTGTACGCGGCCACCTACCAGCGCCGCCGCGCCCAGTGGGGCATGAACGGGGGCGGTCCCGGCAGCGGCATCTGGAAGTCGATGGACGCGGGCGAGACCTGGGCCCGGATCGAGGACGGCATCCCGGCCGGCCCGAAGGGCCGCATCGGGATGGACGTCTACCGCGCCAATCCGAACGTCCTCTACGCCCGTGTGGAGCACGCCACCGGGAGCGGCGTCTACCGCACCGACGACGCCGGCGCCCACTGGCGCAAGATGAGCGACGTCAACCCGCGGCCGATGTACTTCAGCCAGATCCGCATCGACCCCCAGACCGACTCGCGCATCTACGTCCTCGGCGTGCAGCTGCACGTGTCCGACGACGCCGGCAAGACCTTCAGGAACGACGGCGCCGAGCGCATCCACGTGGACCATCACGCGATGTGGATCGATCCGCGCAACCCCCGCTACCTGATGATCGGGAACGACGGCGGCGTCAGCATCTCGCGGGACCGCGCCGAGCACTGGTCGTTCCTGCCGAACCTGGTGTTCGCCCAGGCGTATCACGTCGCGTTCGACATGCGGACGCCCTTCTACCATGTGTGCGCGGGCCTGCAGGACAACAACACGTGGTGCGGGCCGAGCGCCACGCGCACCAACTCCGGGATCGCCAACGACGACTGGTACGTGATCACGGGCGGCGACGGGTTCCAGCCCCTGATGGATCCGACCGACGAGCGCGTCGTCTACGGCGAATCGCAGGATGGCCGCATGAGCCGCGTGGATCGGACGACGAACGAACGGACCACCGTCCGGCCCGAGCCGCTCGAGGTGAAGGAAGGGGATCCGACGTCGTATCGCTACAACTGGGACACGGCGATGCAGCTCTCGCCCCACGACCCGCGCGTCATCTACGTCGGCGCCCACATGCTGATGAAGTCGAGCGACCGCGGCCGCTCCTTCGCGCCCATCAGCGGCGACCTCTCGACGAACACGAACCGCGAGACGCTGTCGATCATGGACACGAAGGACACGGAGGTGAAGATCGCCAGGAACGACGGCATCACCACCTGGGGCACTATCGTGACGCTCGAGGAATCCGCGCGGCGGGCCGGCGTCATCTGGACCGGGACCGACGACGGCGTCGTCAGCGTGACCCGCGACGGCGGCAAGAGCTGGGCGAACGTCACCGCGAACTTCGCTGGCGTGCCCAAGTGGACCTACGTGTCGGACGTCGTGCCCTCGCAGCACGCCGACGGCACGGCCTACGTGACCTTCGACGGGCACCGCGGCGGCGACTACGGCACCTACGTGTTCGCCACCACCGACTTCGGCGCCACGACGAAGTCCCTCGTCAACAACCTGCCCAAGGGCGAGGTGGCCCGGACCATCTTCGAGGACCCGAAGAACGCGGACCTGCTGTACCTGGGCACCGAGACGGGGCTCTGGGTGTCGTTCAACCGCGGCGGCGCGTGGACGCGCGTGAAGGCGAACCTGCCGACGATGCCGGTGTACGAGATCAAGATCCACCCGCGCGAGAACGACCTCATCCTGGCCTCGCACGCGCGCGGCGTCTGGATTCTCGACGACGCCGGCATCATCCAGCAGTGGGCGAAGGCCCAGGCCGCCGGCACCTTCGCGTTCGATCCGGAACCCGCCACGGCGTTCAACCAGGCCAACGACAAGATGAAGGGCTTCGAGGGCGACATGCAGTTCCTGGGGCTGAATCCCGCCCCGGGCGCCACGCTGGCCTACCGGCTCGGCGCCGACGCCAAGCAGGTGAGCTGGGTGATCCGCGACGGCTCGACCCAGATCCGCGAGATCGCGGGCGACGAGATGCGCGGCCTCAACACGGCGGGCCTCCAGATCGTGAAGTGGGACCTGCGCATCCAGCCGCTGAAGCCGCTGCCGCCGGCCCCCGGTGGACAGGGGGGTGGCGGAGGCGGCGGCGGATTCGGCGGGGGCGGCAACAACGGCCCGCTCGTGGTGCCCGGCACCTACCGCGCCACGCTGAGGGTGGACGGCAAGGACGTCCAGACGGTGAACGTCACCGTGAAGGGGGACCCGGACATCCAGATCAGCGACGCGGATCGCCGGACGTGGTTCGAGACCGCCCGCGACCTGCACCAGCTCCAGCAGCAGGCGACCGATGCCGCGGCCATCGTGCAGACCGCCAGCGCGCAGCTGCGCGTGCTCGAGCAGCAGACGCGGAACGCCACCGTGCCGCCCGACGTGAAGAAGTCGATGGACGCCCTGTCGTCTGAGCTGCAGCGGCTGCGCACGCGCCTCGGGCTCGGCGGCCCGGGCGGCGGCGGGGGATTCGGCGGCGGCAACCAGAACGTCCGCGGGCGGATCGGCCAGTTGAAGAACGCCATCATGGGCTCGACGTCCGTGCCCACCACGACGCAGACGGCGCAGATCCGCGAGGTGCGCGCCGACCTGCCGAAGGTGGTCCAGGACGCCGACGCCGCCGGCAAGCGGATGCCGGGCCTGGTGCGCGACCTGGTCGGCGCCGGCGTGATCTTCACGCCCGTGAAGTAGCCGGCGCTCGCGCCGGCCGTGTGGCCGGGTGACCACGGACGCGTGGCTGCCCGACCACACTCCCGCCACGACCCGAGGCCCTGCCTCGTGGCCACCGGCACGCCGCCGCTCGCGGGCACTGGCGCGCCTTCTGCAGATCGGCGGCCGATGCCGCCCCAGGAGCGCCGCGTCGACCCGGATCGTGTCTGGCGATGGGGGCTGGTCCTGGCCACCGGCAGCGTCGCTGTCTGCACGGCCGCACTCGTGTGGGGGCGCGCGACCCGTCTCGCGGCGGAGCCGGGGCTGCTCCCGCGATGGGATCTGGCCGCGCACCTGCTGAGCGGCTGGACCGACTACCACTACCTGATCACGGGGCAGCCTCACCGCCTCGCCTGGGACCTCTGGCAACAGGGCTACTGGCCCCCGGGCCCCTCGCTCTGGCAGATCCCGTTCCATGCCGGGCTCGGGGGCACGCCGCGCGCCGGCCTCGCGAGCGGCCTTGCGGCGTTCGTCGTGGCGCTGTCGGCGAGCGTGGCCGCCCTGGCCCTGCAGTCGGGCCGCCGCGCCCTGGTCGGCGCCGCGATCTTCCTGGGCTTCGCGGCGACGTCGCCGTTCCTCCTGGCCTACGCCTCGCTCGCCATGACCGAGATGCCTGGCGCGATGGCGCAGGCCGTGGTCGTCGCCAGTCACGTCTGGTTCGAGCGGAGCCGGCGGCCCGTGGCGGCCTGGGCGTTCGCGCTGTCGCTGACCGCGCTCCTCTTCACCAAGTACAACTACTTCCTGCTGCTGGCGGCGCCGCTCGTCCTTCACGTCTATCTGACCGGAACGACCGGCCGCTCGTGGCAGGCGCGGGCCGCGTCGGCCGCTGCCCTGGCTCGCGCGCTGGTGGCCACCCCCGCGCGCCGCGTGGCGGCCCTCTACCTGCTCCTCCTCGGGCTTCTCCTGGTCACGGGCGGCACCGCGTTCACCATCGCCGGACAGCGCGTCGCCCTCCGCACGGTTGGCTATCTGGCGCATCCGCTCCTGTACGGCGCCCTGCTGCGGGTCTGGTGGCTGCACCGGCACGGCCGCATCGACTGGGCGCGGCTGTGGGCGGCCGACCCGCGCCTCCGTCCGCTCGCGATCGGCTGCGTCGCGCCGATGGCCCTGTGGCTCGCCTCGCCGTATCCGAACCACGTCAAGGACGCCGCGAACCTGCTCGTCAACATCCCCATGGGCGAGCCCACGGCCAGCCAGGGGCTGGCCGCGTACCTCGGCGTGGTGCGGTCCGACTTCTTCCTGCACGACGCCCTCGCCGGGCTCGCCCTCGGCGGCTTCCTCCTGGCGCTGGTCCGCTGGCGATCGTCGGCGCCGCTCGTGCGTCTGCTCGTGATGAGCGCGATCCTGCAGTTCGTGCTGGTCACGCTGCACCCCACCCGCGACCCTCGCTTCGTGCTGCTCGCGCTCCCGCCCTTCTGGCTCGCGAGCGCCGCCGCCCTGGGCGCGCTGACCGCGCGCTGGCCTGCGCGTGCGGCCGCGGCGCTGGCGGCCGTCCTGTGCGCGGCCGCGGTGGCGGGCGCCGGCCGCGCGACGTCCAGCGCGGCCTTCGAGCGCCACGCCCGCGAGCACTACATCGAGAGTCCGGCCCTGGCGTCGGCGCTGGCCTCGATTCGCGCGGCCACCGCGGCGGATCGGCTGCTCGTCGTCGGCCGCCTGGAGACCGCGCCACCCGGCCTGCTCGCCTGGCACCTCGGCCCTCCCGCGGGTGCCGCGGACTTCCCGCGCGAGGTGCTGCGCGTGGCGGACGCGCGTTTCCTTGACGCGGCCCCCTTCGTCCTGTACGTCGCGCCGCTGGTCGACGTGACCTGGCCGCCCGCCAACGTGGCCGAGAACGCGCGGGCGACGGCGCTCGCCGGCCGCCTGGTCGCCGCCGGTACCCACAGGGTGGTGCGCCGGTTCCGCGTCGACGACGCCGGTGTGTCGCTCACGCTCTATCGACGCCTCGGGACGGCGGGCTCTCAGGCGCGTCCAGGCTGACGCATGCCGGTCATCGGCCGCGGGGCCATCCCGCGGGCGGCCGCCCCGCGCCGCCAGACCCGCCACGCCATGCCGGGCGCCAGGAGCACCGACGGCGGCGCGATCAGATTGGCCACGCGCAGGAAGGCCAGGGCGACGGCGTCGTCGGTGTGGGCCGCGCGGTGCAGCCGCGCCATGTAGGCGTTGACGACCCGTCCGCCCAGGCTTCGCTTCCCGACGGCCTCCGGCATCTTCAGGTCGTTGCCGGCCGCCGTCATCCACGGCGTGTCGACGATCGGTGCGGCCTTCCGGAAGAAGCGTGGGCCGATCCCCGCCAGGCCGGCGCGCAGCGCGGCGTCGAGGGCCACGGCCTCGAGCGCCGCCACCGACATGCCCTGCCCGTAGATCGGGTTGAAGCTGCACAGCGCATCGCCCATCACGACGAAGCCCTCCGGGAACCGGTCGAGCCGCTCGTACCGTTTCCTGAGGCTCGCCGGGAACCGGGACGTCACGCCGTCGTCCAGCGGCGCGGCCGACCGGACGACGGTGTGGATGGCGGGCGACGGGAGCAGCGAGGCGAACCAGCGGAAGCGCTCGAGGTCGCGCGGCGCCGGCGGCACGAAATGCGAGATGAGCGTCACCGTCCACCGGTCGCCTTCCTGGGCCGCCATGACGCCGCCGCGCTTGCCGTCCGGCGTCGGCGGAATCACCGTGCCCAGCGCCTCGTACTGCCCCGGCGCTCGACGGAACGTCCGCGTCGTGTACCCGAGTCCGATCTCGATGCGGTCCTCGGCCGGCGCGGCGTAGCCGAGGGACCGCAGCCAGTCCGGCGCCCTCGACCCCCGACCGCTGGCGTCCACGATCAGGTCCGCCGCGAGGGCCTCGCCCGTCGCGAGGGTCACGCCCGTGACGCGATCGCCGTCCTTCGTGCCGACGAGGCCGACGGCCTGTGCGTCGTCGCGCACCCGCAGGTTCGGCAGCGCCACGGTCCGGCGGCGGATGCCGGCCTCGAGGAACGGACGCGATGCCATCAGCCCGTCCACGCCGCTGGCCGGCCCAGCCAGCGCCGCGCCCTCGAAGAACCAGCGGATATCGCGGACGATGTCGCACGGCAGCGCGCCGGCGCCGATCATGGCCTCGAGGAACCCCGGGAACAGGTGTTCCAGCGTCCGGCTCCCGCTGGCGAGCAGGCCATGCGTGTGCTGGCCCTGGGGCACTCCCCGGCGGTGGCTCGGGTCGGACGGGAGGACGTCGCGTTCCACGAGCGTGACCGTGCCGAAGTGATCGGTGAGGACCCTGGCCGCGAGCAGGCCGGCCAGGCTGCCGCCGAGCACGATGGCGTGCCCGGCGCGGGGGGATTCTGCGGACATGACGGCAACCTCCGTGGACGGTCGAGCCGCCCGACGGCATCTACGGAGGCGCTGGCCGAGTGGATTGGGGAGCGACCGGCCAACCCCTTACGACGCAGCGCGCGTCCGGCGCGGTTCAATCCGGACGACGGCGCGTGACGTAGGGATCAGCAGGTCATGTTCGCGATCCCGCTCGCCCCGGCGCCGGCCCATCGTCGGCTGCCGGGCTCCTGGAGGCCCCGCTCGGCGGCGATGCCTTGTCTGGCCTGGAAGGGCTGTGTCACGATGCCGGCCGTGTCGGCCGCGGCGTCTCCCGCCACCGAGGACCTCGCGCTGCTCGGACGCATCGCCGCCCGTGACGAGCAGGCGCTGGCCGCGTTCTACGACCGTCGGAGCGCGACGGCCTACGGTGTGATCCTGCGCATCCTGCACGATCCGTCGGACGCGGACGACGTGCTGCAGGAGACCTTCGTCCGGGTGTGGTCGCGCGCCGAGACCTACGACCCGCGCCTGGGGTCGCCGGCCGCCTGGCTGATTCGCATCGCCAGGAACCGCGCCATCGACCGCCTGCGCGCCAGGCGCGTGCGCCGTGACATCTCCATCGAGCCGGTGGTCGTCCGCGACGGCCAGGAGACGCCCGTCGCGGAACCGGAAGATCGGGTCACGCCGGAGGTGGTCGCGCAGGACGCCGCCACGGCCAACACGCTGCGCGCCGCCCTGCAGGGGCTGCCCGCGGCCCAGCGCGAGCTGATCGAAGCGGCCTTTTTCGAGGGCTACACCCACCACGAGCTGGCCTCCCGCCTCGGCATGCCGCTCGGCACGGTGAAGACGCGCATCCGCACCGGTCTCATGACGATGCGGGGGCGCCTGGAGCAGGTCACATGATTCCCGACGACGTCGAAGCCCTTGCCCTGGCCGACGCGGCCGGCGCGCTCGACGCCGACGAGCAGCGCGAGCTGGCGGCGCGGCTGGCCGCCCTGCCCGAGGACACCCGCCGGGCCGTGGCGACGCTGTACGAGACGACCGCCGCCCTGGCGGCCGCCGTTCCGCCGGTCGTGCCGCCGCCCCACGTCCGGGAGCGTGTGCTGGCCGCTGTTCGCACGCCGGGCCGCTACACGCTCCACGCCTCGGACGGCGACTGGTTCGACACGCCGTTCCCGGGCATCCGCGGCCGCGTGCTGGCCGTGGACCAGGCCCGGGGCATGGCCACGCTGTTCCTCCGGGCCGAGCCCGGCGCAATCTACCCGTCGCACCAGCACCACGGTCCCGAGGAGTGCTACGTGGTGCGCGGCTCGGTCGTCATCGACGGACGGACGCTGCACGCCGGCGACTTCCACCATGCCGACGACGGGTCGTCGCACGCCGAGATCACCACCGTGGACGGCGCCGACGTGCTCATCGTGGGCGCCATCGAGGACTACCTGCCCGCCTGACCTGTCGTCGGCGGGCGCCGTACGCGGCGTCGGCGGCGGCCCACAGCAGGGCCGCCGCCGATGGCCTCCAGCGGTCTCGTTCCGTCGCCGCGTTCTCAGCGGCGAGGCGACCTAGTCTCGCTGGCCGTGCTGGTGTCCTTCGGCGCGCCCGCCCGGATGAGGGCCGCGTGCTCCAGCACCCGCGGATGCCGGACACCCACGTCGAGCACCTTCGCGATCTCATTGCGGGCGTCGGCCGTCCGGCCGTTCTTGAACAGGGCCCACGCGTAGGCGTCGCGCGTGTAGACGTCGCCGCGCCGCGCGATCTCCCGCTCCGCGATCCGCAGCGCCTCCGCCGGCTTCTTCCCGGGCCCGGCGTAGTAGGCGATGAGCTCGCGGTTCGCGTTGTCGTCACCCGCCGACTCGGCCAGCGCGCCCTTCTCGAAGGCCCGATAGCTGGCCGCCGCGTCCTCAGAACGACCGGCCCGCGCCTCGGCCTCGGCCAGCTCGTACAGGTTCTCGGGATGCGGCGCGCGCGCGTAGCGACGGGCCTGGAGGTCCGCCGCCTCGCGGAACCGCTTCTGGGCGGTCCGCACGTCGGCCAGGCCGCCCAGCGCGTAGTGATAGTCCGGGAAGAGCGCCAGCGCCTGCTGCAATGCCTGCTCCGCGGCGTCGTGCCTGCCCTGGAGGAGCTCCAGGTGGCCGATCTGCGTCAGGACCCACGCCCGGTCCTCGGTCTCCTGGAACGGCATGCGGTTCATGACGCCCGTCATCAGTTCCAGCGCGCCCTCGAGATCGCCGAACAGCTCGCGCAGGTAGGCCGTGCGGGTGAAGGCCGGGATGTTGCCGGGCCGGAGATCCAGCATCCACTGGGCCGACGCCTCGGCCTCGTCGTAGCGGCCGAGCTCGATGTTGGCGTCGGTGAGCATGCCGTACACCATCAGGTCGTCGGGCACGCGCGTGTTGAGGGCGGTGGCGAGCTCGAGTGCCGCCGCGAACTTGTGCTGACCGAGCAGCGCCCACGTCCGCACCTTCAGGGCCTCGAAGTCGTTGGGCTGGAGCTCCAACGCTTTCTGGACCATCGCGTCCGCTTCGACGTAGTAGCGGGGATCGGCCGTCTCGCGAGCGCGCTGCGTGAGCGCCAGGGCGAGGTCGGTGAAGCCGTGCGCGTGGTCCGGGGCGCCGGCGATCTTCTCCTTCGCCAGTGCGATCTTGCGCTCGGCCGGCGTGCCGGGGCCGGCGGCGAGCGCGTTCGCCCCCAGGGGGGCGCGGGGCGTTGAATCGCCTCGCGGCTGCGGGGCCTGGAGCGCCGATGTGCCTCGGGCCGGCTGGGTGCCTGCGGCGCGCTGGGCGCGGAGCGCCGGAGCGCTCCCCGCCACCGCCGCCACGACAACGATCGCCAGGGTTCGACTCGTCATGGTGGTCACTCCCCTCGGCACTCTAGAGACCCGGGCACACGCCGGTGCAGCCGGGCTCGTTCGGATCCACGTGCC
Source organism: Vicinamibacterales bacterium (assembly GCA_041394705.1). Taxonomy (GTDB): domain Bacteria; phylum Acidobacteriota; class Vicinamibacteria; order Vicinamibacterales; family UBA2999; genus CADEFD01. Next base: position 95,770 of record JAWKHS010000011.1, on the reverse strand, counting down.
GGCTGTTGCGCCCGTCGTGGGCCGGCGGCACGAAGGGGAAGGTCGTCTGCTTCGGCATGTCGTTGCCGTTCACGCCGTCGCCGATGCGCGTGCCGAACGTCGCCGGGTTCGCGAGGATGCCGGCCACCGCCCGGGCGGCGATGTCGGTGACGTCGTCGTCGGGCCGCCGTCCGTTGGGAAATCCGGCCGGATCGTCGTTGCCGGTGTTCCCGTCGAGCAGCGTCAGCAGGCCGAGCCGCTGCTGCTGCGCCGGCGGCGTGGGCGGGATGCCGGTGTTGAGGCGCAGCAGATCGGCCACCGGGCCGGCCGGCGTGCCCGCGGGGATCGTCGGTCCGCTGTAGAGGAGCAGCGGCGCCAGGTCGAAGCGCGGGCCGGAGGGGACGGGGATGCCGATCGAGTCGAAGATGTCCGCCAGCAGCGGACGGGCGAAGAACGACACGAACTGGCTGTCGCGCCGCGGGTCGTCCATGCTGAAGCGGTCCTTGGAGCCCGTGCCGATGATCAGCTCGTTGATGAGCGGGTTGCCCATGCGCTGCACCTGGCGCCACGGCCCCTGCCCGATCGGGCCGTTGCCCTCCACGGGCCGGCGGCGCACCGTGATCTGCTGGCGCGACGTCGTGCCGTAGGTGCCGAGCACCGCGCGCGGGTCGGTGTTCGGGTGCGTCTGGAAGTCGCGCGTCAGGAAGCGGGTGGGGATCTCGATCGCGATCGTGTTCACGTTGTAGCCGGCGACGTCGTCGGGGGCGACGTTGGTCGTGCCGGCGTCGTCGGCCGGCGACAGCACGCCGCCGCCGGCGGCGGTCCGGAAGTTCAGCGAGTCGAAGGCCGCGCCGAGGTCGATGTAGAAGGGATCGTCGGTCGTGCCGGCGAAGACACGGATGCCGTTGCCGAGGTCGTAGATGCCCTGGTCGTACAGGGCCTGATAGTTCGGCATGGTGCGCGGGCCGACGTTGGACGGGACGGCGTACAGCTTCCGGTTGCCGCTCAGGTTGAACGTCTGGCCCCCGAGCACGGCCGTGACCGAATACGTCTGCCGCAGGCCCAGGCCGTCGGAGCCCGGGCCGTCGAGCGCCGTGATGGGCGGAATGCCGAGCAGCCCGCCGACGAAGCCGGTGAAGACGCCGGGATTCCGCTGCTCGGTCTGGAACCGGAACTGGAGCGTGACGTCCTCGACGGCGTCGTTGTCGTTGTCCACCTTCATCTCGTAGAGGATGTCCGGGTCGAACGGGAAGTAGTTCGGTCCGTTGGCGGGCTCGAGCAACGGATCGACCGACAGGATCATCGTGACCTTCGTCGGGTCGTCGTAGCTCACGAAGGTGTACCAGTCCGTGATGTCCGCCGCGCGGTCGATCGCCGTGATCGGCGCCTCGCGGTGACTCGCGGTGTAGACGGCCAGGGGGGCCGCGACGATCGCCGCGGCCAGTGTGGATCGTGCGAGCAAGCGTGTCATGACAGGTCTCCTCGGCTGGTGACTACGGCCGCGGGGCGCCTGCGGATTGTGGGCCGTCGACATCCGCCGTCCTCCGCCGTCCGTAGAACGGAAGGACGCGGCGGGCGCTGACCCGCGCTGCCCTCTCCCTGGTACGCCATGACCCGTTCCGGTTCCGCCCGGCTCATCGTTCCTGTCCGGCGACGGCGCCTCGCCGCCGCCGGAACCGTCCTCGTGCTCGCTCTTCACGCCGGCGCGCTGGTGGCCGGCGCGCAGCCGGCTCACGCCGGCCGCCTGGAGGGGCGCGTCGTCGATGCGACGGCGCTGCCGTTGCCCGGCGTGCTCGTGGAGCTCGACGGCGACGCGGCGCAGGCGACCGCGCGCACCGACGGCGTCGGCCGCTACACGTTCGAGGGCGTGTCTCCGGGCGCGTACCGATTGCGGTTCTCGTTTCCGGGGTTCGTCACCGTGATCCGCCGCGGCGTGGACGTGCCGGCCGGACACGTGACGGCGCCCGACGCCGTGCTCGACGTCGCTGCCTCCGCCTCCGTCGTCGTGAGCGGCACGCGGACCTTCAGGAGCCTGGCCGCCGTGACCGGGCGCGACGAGCTCCTGGGCGTGGCCGACGCGGCCAGCACGGGCATCATCACGCCCGCCGAGCTCACGGGGCGGGCGGCACGCCGTCCCGCGGATACGCTCGAAAGCGTGCCCGGCCTGGCCGTCAGCCAGCACAGCGGCGAAGGGAAAGCGACGCAGTACTACCTGCGCGGCTTCAACATCGACCACGGCACCGACCTCTCGCTGTCGGTGGCCGGCATGCCCGTGAACCTGCCGACGCACGGCCACGGTCAGGGCTACGCCGACATGAACTTCCTGATCCCAGAACTCGTCAGCGGCGTGCAGTACCGGAAGGGACCCGCTGCCGCCGACGGCGGCGACTTCTCCGCGGCCGGCCGCGTCAAGGTCCACTACCTCAACGTGCTCGACCGTTCGCTCGTGCGGATCGAAGGTGGCTCGTATGGACACGGCCGCGTCCTGGCCGCCGCCTCGCCGGCGCTCGGCGCCGGCCGCCTGCTGGTGGCGGCCGAGTCGATGCACGACGACGGACCCTGGCAGCGGCCGGACGCGATGCGGCGCTGGAACGGCGTCGTCCGCTACAGCCGCGGCAGCGCGCTGAACGGGCTGGCCGTGACCGCACTGGCCTACGACGCCCGGTGGCAGTCCACGGACCAGATTCCGCGCCGTGCGGTGGAGGACGGCCGCCTGTCGCGATTCGGCCTCGTGGATGGCACCGACGGCGGCACGACCCACCGCGCCGGCGCCGTCGCGGAGTGGCAGCGGACGACCGTCGCGGGCCTCACCCACCTCACCGCGTACGCCTTCGACTCCGGCCTCGATCTCTTCTCGAACTTCACCTACTTTCTCGACGATCCCGAGCACGGGGACCAGTTCGAGCAGCGGGACGAGCGGTGGGTGGCCGGCGCCACCGCGAGCCGCGCCTGGGCGGCGACCGTCCTCGGGCGGAGGTCGTTCGTGACGATCGGCGCCGACGCGCGGCACGACGCGATCGGCGCCGTGGGGCTCTACCGGACGCGCGCGCGTCGGCGGCTGGGCACGATCCGCGAGGACGCCGTCGGACAGTCGAGCCTGGCCGGCTACGTCGAGGTCCAGACGCGCTGGTCCGACGTGGTGCGCACCACCGCCGGCCTCCGCGGCGACGTGTACCGATGGCGCGTCCGTGCCGGGGACCCGGTGAACGGCGGCGCCCGGGCGGCCGGCATCGCCAACCCGTCGCTCGCCGTGGCGTGGAGTCCATGGCGCCAGACCGAGGTGTACGCCAGCGCTGGCGGCGGCTTCCACAGCAACGACGGCCGCGGCGCCACGATCCGCCGCGACCCGGTGTCGGGCGACCCGGTCCCGGCGGTCGATCCGCTGGTGCGCGCGCGAGGCGCCGAGGTGGGCCTGCGGTCGCTCGCCGTGCCGCGCCTCCACACGACGCTCGCCCTCTGGACCCTCGGCCTCGATTCGGAACTGGTGTTCGTCGGCGACGCGGGCACCACCGCCGCCAGCCGACCGAGCCGCCGCGTCGGCCTCGAGTGGGACGCCGACTACCACCTGACGTCCTGGCTGCGGGCCGAGGCCTCGGCCGCCTATTCACGCGCGCGCTTCGTGGATCGCGCGCCGGAGGGGCAGGCGGTGCCCGGGGCGATCGAAGGCGTGGCGTCGGTCGGCGTGGCGCTGGCGCCGGCCGGTCCGTGGAGCGCCGGCCTCCGGTGGCGCTACTTCGGTCCGCGGCCGCTCGACGAGGGCGGTCGCGTGCGGAGCGCCCCGTCGAACCTGGTCAACGCGGAGGCGGGCGTAAACGTCGGACGCCGATGGCGGCTGCAGGTCGAGGCCTTCAACCTCCTCGACTCGACGAGTTCCGACGTGGACTACTACTACCGCTCGCGTCTTCCCGGCGAACCCGCGGCCGGCGTGGACGGCGTCCACTTCCATCCCGTGGAGCCCCGCTCGCTGCGCGTGGCCCTCGTGGCGGCCTTCTGAACGCGCGGCCCGGAGGTGCCGGTCAGGCGAGCTCCAGCAGGGGGACGTCGACCCGGCTGGCGAGCGCCAGCATCCGCCGCAGCGTCGCGATGTGGCCGCCCTCGTCGCCGGCCGGGCCCAACGGGGCGCCGAGCGGGGCGTCGACGGCGAGCGCACGTGGCGGCCGCAGCCGCCGCGTGATGTCGGGCATGACCGTCAGGGACACCGTCGCGATGCCGCGCCGTTCGATCGCCGCCTGGACCAGACTCACGGTCTGGTGGCACATGGGTCAAACGGGGACGAGCAGCGCCGCCTCCACGCCGTCGGCGGCGAGCACCTCGGCGGCCGCCGGCGCCGACTCGGCGACCAGGCGCGCGGGCGCCGTGATCGATCCCATGAAGGACAGGTGCCGGGGCGCCACGTCCCCGATCTCGCCGGCCTCGGCCATCGCCCTCAGGCGATCGAGTGGGAACACGACGTTCGGATCCACGCCGAGCGGTCCGGCATCGAACGCGTCGCTCTTGTGGTGCATCTCGAGCGTGCCCGGCCCCCGGTCGCGGGGCAGGGTGCGAAACGACCAGTCGCCCCCGCCTATCGAGATGTCGAAGGGGCGATCGCCGCGCACGGTCAGGCCGGCGCTCGTGACGAGGGCCACCCGCGCCTGTGCGATAGGACGGGCGAGGACCGCCGCGGGGACGTCGCCCGCCGCCCGCCAGCGGTAGGTTCGCAGCAGGAAGCGGTACTTGAAGGGCAGATCCGAGGGGTACATCGGGGCCGACCCGGCGGGGCGTGCAGCCGGCCCGCTCAGGCGGCCTTGTCGATGTTGCCCGACCAGAGGTACTCGGACGTCTCCTTCACGATGACGCCGCTCAAGGCGAGCAGCGAGACCAGGTTGGGCACGGCCATGAGGCCGTTGGCCACGTCGGAGAAGCTCCACACCGCCTGCAGGGTCGAGACGGCGCCCGTGAACACGGCCGCCACCCAGACGAGCCGGTAGTAGGTGTTGATCGGACGGCCGAAGAGGTACTCCGCCGCCACCTCCCCGTAGTAGGCCCAGCCGAGGATGGTCGAGAAGCCGAACGTGAGCATGCCGATCGAGAGCACCCAGTCGCCCACGAGCGGGAGGTCGCTGAACGCCTTCTGCGTGATCTGGGCGCCGACGAGGCCTTCCGACCATCCGCCGGAGTTCACCACCACGATCCCGGTCAGCGCGCACACGACCACGGTGTCCCAGAAGGTGCCCGTGGACGACACCAGCGCCTGCCGGATGGGGTTTCTCGTCTGCGCGGCCGCGGCCACGATCGGCGCGCTGCCGAGGCCCGATTCGTTCGAGAACAGGCCGCGCGCGATCCCGAACCGCATGGCCTGCATCACACCCGCGCCAAGGAAGCCGCCGACGGCCGCGTGTCCGCTGAACGCGGAGCTGACGATGAGGCCGATCGTGGCAGGCACGCGGTCGAGATGGATCAGGATGAGCGCCAGGCAGCCGAGGACGTAGAACGCGGCCATGAGCGGGACCAGTCGCTCGCACACGCCGGCGATCGACTTGATGCCGCCCAGCACCACCACCGCCGTCAGGACGACCAGCAGCGCACCGGTGGCCCACGTGGGCACGCCGAAGGTGGCGTGGGCCATGGTCGAGATCGAGTTGGCCTGCGTCATGCAACCGATGCCGAACGCCGCCACCGCGGTGAGGAGCGCGAACACCTTCCCCAGGAACTTGCTGCCCAGGCCGCGCTCCAGCGCGTACATCGGGCCCCCGGCCATCGAACCGTCGGCGGCTCGGACCCGGTACTTCACCGCCAGGACGGCCTCGCCGTACTTGGTGGCGACGCCGAACACCCCCGTGAGCCACATCCACAGCACGGCGCCCGGGCCGCCGGCGGCCACGGCCGTGGCCACGCCGACGATGTTGCCCGTGCCGATCGTGGCCGCGAGGGCCGTCGTCAGCGCGCCGAACTGGCTGACGTCGCCGGCGCCGTCCGTGTCGCGGGCCACCGACAGCCTGATGGCCAACGGCAGGTAGCGCTGGATGAACCTGAGCCTGACGGTGAGGAAGAGGTGCGTGCCGAACAGCAGGATGAGCAGCGGCGGGCCCCAGACGAGGTCGCTCGCCTGCGCCAGGAGGGCTTCGAGGCTCTGCATGGGCGTGCAGTGTATCAGCCTTCCTTCGGGCTCCCGGCCGTCGCCGGCCCGGGGCCGGTGGCTATAATCCGCCCGTGGCCTTGTCCCCGGGCGCACGGCTGGGACCGTACGAAATCGTGTCGGCCCTCGGCGCGGGCGGCATGGGCGAGGTCTACCGCGCCCACGATGCGCGCCTGGGCCGCGACGTGGCCATCAAGGTGCTGCCGGCGGCGTTCGCCACCGACGCCGATCGCCTGCGGCGCTTCGATCAGGAAGCCCGCGCCGCCGCCGCGCTGAACCATCCGAACGTGCTGGCCGTGTTCGACGTGCACGCGACCGGCGATGCGCCGTACGTGGTGTCGGAACTGCTCGAAGGCGAGAACCTGCGCGAGGTCCTCTTCCGGGGGCCGCTGCCGCCGCGCCTGGCCGTGCCGCTCGCGGTGCAGATCGCGCGGGGCCTGGCCGCCGCACACCAGAAGGGCATCGTCCACCGCGACCTCAAGCCCGCCAACGTCTTCGTCACCACCGACGGCCGCGCCAAGATCCTCGACTTCGGCCTGGCGCGCGTGGCCGACGTCCGCAACGCCGACGCGGTCGTCACCACGCTGCCCGCGGCGCCGGCGACGAATCCCGGCGCCGTCCTCGGCACGGTCGGCTACATGTCGCCGGAGCAGGCCAGGGGCGAGCCGGCCGATGCCCGGTCCGACATCTTCGCGCTGGGCGTCGTCTGCTATGAGATGCTCGCCGGCCGGCGCACGTTCTCCGGCGGATCCGAGATCGAGGTGCTCTCGGCGATCCTCCGCGACGATCCGCCACAGCTCCCGGACGATCTCGTGCCCGCGCCGCTCGAGCGCATCGTCCGCCGCTGCCTCGAGAAGCAGCCGGCCCAGCGCTTCCAGTCGGCCTCCGACGTGGCGTTCGCGCTCGAATCGCTGTCGGGGGCCGGCGCCGGGACCCCGAGCGCGGCGGCGATTCCCGCGCCGGCCGTCGTCCCCCGCGCCTGGACGCCGGCCCGCGTCCCGCTGGCGCTCGGTGCGCTGCTCGTCGGCGCGATCGCCGGCGGCCTCGCGATGTGGGCGCTGGCCCCGGCGCCCGCGTCCGGGCCCGTCACCTACGAGGCCAAGACCTTCGATCGGCTGATGGTGACCAACGCGCGGTTCATGCCCGACGGGCAGACCATCGTCTACAGCGCGGCGACGCGCGGCTACGCGCCCGAGCTCTTCATGGTGAACCCGACCGCCGAGGCGCCGCAGCGGCTGGGGATCGCCGACGCGCACCTGTTGTCGGTGTCCTCGAAGGGGGAGCTGGCGCTCATCGTGAACGCCAGCCACGAACAGCAGCGGCTGTACTCCGGGACCTTCGCGCGCATGTCCCTCGGCAGCGCGCCGCGGGCCCTGCGGCAGGACGTCCGCGAGGCCGCGTTCGGCCCGGACGGCGAGTCGCTCGCCATCGTCCAGGTCCTGGGCAACGGCCGCGACCGGCTGGAGTACCCGATCGGGACCGCCCTGCACGAGGCCAGCGGCTACCTGAGCGATCCGCGCGTGTCGCCGGACGGCACGCGCGTGGCCTTCGTGGCGCATCCCTGGCTGTACGACGACCGCGGGACGGTGATGGTGGTGCCGCGGGGCGGCACGGCCACGGCGTTGACCGGCGAACTGTGGTCCGTCGAGGGGCTGGCCTGGTCGCCCGACGGTTCGCGCGTGGTGTTCTCGGGGAACCAGTCGGGCGGGTCGCTGATGGAGCCGATGACGGTGCCGGCCGATGGCGGCGCCCCCCCGCGCACGGTCCTGGGCGTCCCCGGGCGGCTGATCGTGCACGACATCGCGCCCGACGGCCGCTGGCTCGCCGTCCGCGAGGACCTCACGTTCGGCGTCCGGGCCCGCGTGCCGGGCAGCGACGAGGAGCGCGAGCTGTCGTGGCTGGGGTCGTCCGGGGCGCGATCGCTCTCGGCCGACGGCCGGACGCTGCTGATGGTCGACGTCGGCCCGCGCGGGGGCCGTGACTACGGGGTGGTGCTTCGCGCCACCGACGGCGCGTCCGATGGCGTGCGGCTCGGCACGGGCAGCGCCCAGCGCCTGTCACCCGATGGCGCCTGGGCCGCCGCCGTCATCGCCGATCCCGCCGAGATCGTGCTGTATCCCACGGGGCCTGGCGACGCGATCCGTCTCGGCAGGGACCGCTTCGCCACGATCGATTCCGTGGACTGGTTCCCCGACGCGCGCCGGCTCCTCGTCTGCGGTTCCGTCCCCGGGCAGGCCCCTCGCTGTTTCACCCAGGCGCTCGACGGCAGCGCCCCAACCCCGGTCACGGACGAAGGCGTGACCGCGTCACTCGCGCCCGACGGCGCCACGGCGATTCTCACCGCCGCCGACGGCACCACCTCCGTTTCGACCCTGGGTGGCACCGATGCCCGGCCGATCGCGGCGCTGACGCGCGCGGACCGCGTGGTGGGATGGACCCGGGACTGCCGCGCCGTCTTCGTGCAGCGGGGCTCCGCGGTGCCCGCCGCCGTCGAACGCGTGGAGCTGGCGACGGGCGCCCGCACCCAGGTCGCGGCGCTCCACCCTGAGGGCCTGGGGACGCTCGCCAGCCTGCTCGTGGCCGACTGGGTCGACGACGGCCGCTGGTACGCCTACAACTACACGATGGTGCCGTCGGTGCTGTTCGTCGTCGGCGGCCTCCCGCGCTAGCGACCCGGCCATGGCCCAGATCTACGTGTCGTACCGCCGGGGCGACGCCTCGGCCCAGGCCTCGCGCCTCGCCTCCGATCTGGCCGATCGGTTCGGCGCCGACCAGGTGGCCATGGACGTGCCGATGCGTCGCGGGTACGACGGCCTGGCCGACGTGGTGCAGGCCGTGCACGGCGCCCGCGTGGTGCTCGTGCTGATCGGCCCGTCGTGGGCTGCGCTCCGGGACGCGCATGGCGGCCGCCTCCTCGACTGGGGAGCCGACCAGGTGCGCCTCGAGATCTCGTCGGCCCTCGAGGCGGGGTGCCGGCTGGTGCCCGTGCTCGTCGGCGGCGCGGAGTTCCCGTCCGCGGAGTCGCTGCCGGACGACATTCGCGACCTCGTGAGGTGGCACGCGCTCCGCCTCGACGACGATCGCTGGCGCGACGACCTGGCGCGCCTCCTGGAGGTGCTCGCCCGGGACGGCGTGACGCCCCAGCCAGGCGCCGTCGTGTTCGTCAGCCACGCGTCGGCGGACCGGGACTGGGCCACGTCGCTTGCGAGCGGGCTCGAGGCCCGCGGCCAGCGCTGCTGGATCGCCCCGCGCGACGTGCCGGCCGGCGCCGCCTACGCCCGCGTCATCCCGCAGGCGATTCGCGCCAGCCGGGCGATGGTCGTGATCGTGTCGCGGCGGACCGGCGCGTCGGAGGACGTCCTCATCGAGATCACGATGGCCAAGAAGCACGGCGTGCGCCGGATTCCCGTGCGCATCGACGACGCCCCGCTCGACGACGGCCTCGACTACATGTTCAGCCAGTCGCAGTGGCTCGACCTGCGGGACGCGCCGCCGGACGCCGCCGTCGACGCCGTGCTGGCGGTCCTGTCCGGCTAGTGGCCGCGCCGGCGGTCCGCCTCGAGCGCCCGCGGTCTCAGCGCGTGGCGGGCGTCGCCGGCGTTCCCGGGGCCGCCGCGGGCTCCAGCACCGGCAGGGGCCGATCCTTGTCGCCGACGAACGCGTCGTGCGTGAAGCGGAAGCCGAACGGCTTGCCGAGCTCGTCGGCGGCATACGAGGGAGCCGTCGGGTGCTCCTGCCAGTACGACCAGCCGAGCCCGCCCACCAGCAGGCCGCCGCCGTCCTTCACGAACTGCTCGATGAGCGGGACGTGGTGCGTGGCGAAGTCGGGCGGGGGCGTCCAGTCGCTGGAGTACCAGAGCACCGAGGCGCACGCGAGGTTCTGTTCGAGGGTGTCTGGCCGCGTGACCACGAAGTGCCAGCCGCGGCGGCCGATGAAGCCCTGGACGGCCTCGATGTCCTCCTGGCGGGTGTAGGTGCCTTCCCAGTAGACGATCTTGGTGTCGGCGGCGCAGGCCGTCGGCGGGCCCACGGCATCCAGCCACCGGAGGGCGTTCTCGGCGAACACGAGGTTGTCGGCGCCCTGTCCGGTCCCGGTGTTCTCCTGCGGGATCTCCGTGTCGCTGACCAGGCCGTCGTGGGCGTACACGAGCACGTGGCCCTGGCCGTACTCGCGGGCGACGATGAAGTCGCGCGACTCGTTGTACCCGAGGTCCGACGTGTTCTCGACCGTCTGCGGCAGCTGCGCGATCGAGAACCACGCGTCGTCGTCGCCGTCGCCGGCGGGCGCGTCCTGGCAGAGGCCGAACGCGCAGACGCTGCCCATCCAGCCGCTCGTCATGTAGAGCTTCAGCGACGAGAAGAGGCTGCGCACGGCCCGCTCCTTCTCGAACTCCGCGCGCTCGGCCTCGGCGGCCGCATCCTGCGCCGCCGTCCGCGCCTGCGCGGCGAAGATCAGGCTGGCCACGGCCAGGACCGCGATGGCGATCGTCACGGCGATGGACGCGTAGCGGGCGTTGCGGCGTCCGCGCACGCTCCGCTCGGCGAAGGCGCGCTCCCGGGCGTTGAGCCAGGGCGCGGCGCTTCCGCCCTTCACGAGCGGCGCGAGCATGGCGCTCCGGACGCTGTCGGCCCAGAGCAGCCCCTTCTTGGCGGCCGAATCCACGGCGCGGGACCAGTCGAGCGCCGCCGTCGCCAGCTTCTGGCGCGTGGCCAGCGGCACCGCGTCGGCGTTCACCTCGTGCATCCAGCCGATGAGGCGCGCCCAGCTCCGGACGAGCGCATCGTGGGCGGGCTCGGCGTAGCTCTCGCCGTCGGTCTCCTTGCCCTCCACCACGAGGCGGGCGGCGGTGAGCCGCTTCTTCACCTCCTCGACCCTCGCCGTCTCGGCTGGATCGCGGTACTCCAGCTCGGCGTCGCTGACGCGCCGCTTCACGAGGCTCCCGGCGCCGCCGCTGACCATGCGCAGCATGAGCCGCTGCATCGACGCCCGATGGGACGCGTCGAGGGCGTCGTACTCGGCGTCGGCGCGCGACCTGAGGGCGCCCACGACGCCCCCGAGCGCGTCGTAGTCGTCGCGCGTGAGGGCGCGGTCGCTGGCCCGGCGGGTCACGTAGCGGACGTACATCTCGCTCAGCGCGAAGGACAGCAGCGGCAGTCCGCCCGGCGTATTGACGACGTCGTCGAGCAGCGTCTCCACCAGGGCCGGCGGATCGAAATAGAGGACCTTGGCGGACGCGGGCTGCTCGATGACGGCCTTGAGATCGGCGCGGCTCATGGGCGGCACCACGAATCGCCCGTCACGCCAGCGCGGGCCCAGCGCCGACCGATCGAACTGCGGTTCGAAGTCGGTGCGGAGCGTGAGGACCACGGCCACCTGCCGCGAGCACCGATCCAGGAGCGCGGCCAGGAGCGAGGTGACCGTGTCGCGCGCCGAGGCGGCCCGGGCCATCGTGACGAGTTCCTCGCACTGGTCCACGACGAGCAGCAGCCGCGTGTCGGGATGGGCCGCGCACCAGCCGGTCACCGCGGCCGTGATGGCTTCCGGGGTGCCGGCCACTGGACCCGGGGCCAGTGTCGCGACGGCATGGGCGACGGCGTCGATGGGCGACGTGCCGGGCCGGACCACCGGCAGGACCTGCCACCGGCCGTCCGATTCCAGCCGTGGGAGGACGCCGGCCTTGACCAGGCTCGACTTGCCGGTCCCCGACGAGCCGAGCACGGCGACGAAGGGCTTGGCCTCGATGGCGGCCTGGAGCGCCGCGATGGGCGCCTCTCGGCCGAAGAAGAGCGCCGCATCCGTCTTGTCGTAGGCGGCGAGGCCCTTCCACGGGTTGGCGTCGAAGGTGAGCGGCGGCGCCTTGGGCAGGGACACGTCGCGGCCGGGCGCCAGGAAGATGAACTCGCCCTTCTCGTGCTTGGGGAGCTGCCACAGGCACGGCGTCTGGCGCTTCCCGGCCTCGATGCTGGCCGGCTGCAGGCGGTCCTCGATGTAGAGGTAGAGCTCGGTGGCGGTGATGACGCCGTCGCCGCCCGACCGCGGTACCACGTCGCCCTGGCCTTCCAGCGCCTCGAAGAGCGCGATGGCGAATGGCGAGTGGTCGCCGTCCCCGTCGCGGCTGCCGAGCGCGCCCGTCGCCAGGCGATCGAGCGCCTCCTGGTCCTGCGAAGCCGACGTGATGACCTGCCACGCCGGATCGTGGACGAACCGGTCGTAGCGCTCCTGGTGGATCACCTCCGGCAGGGGCGTGAAGGCGCGGGTGCCGCTCCAGCGAAAGGCGCCCGAGAAGCACGAGTCGAGGATGACGAGCATGTGCCGGCACGGCAGGGCCACGAGCGCGTCGTGCACGAGCGGCATGTGCAGGAACGTCGCGGCGTCGGCACGGTTGGCGTCCGCGGGCAGCAGGTAGCCGTTCGGCCCCTGGTCGCCGTCCACGGCCACGCCGTGGCCCGCGAAGTAGAAGCACACGCGGTCGTCTGGACCGACGGAGGCCGGCAGCTCCTCCCGCAGGAGCGTGACGAGGCGCGCGCGCGTGGCCTCGGCGTCCACGACGGTGGTGACGTCGTAGCCGTGCTGGGCGGCCAGGAGCTCGCCGACGCGACGCGCGTCGTTCACGGCGGTCCTCAGGGCCGGGATGCCGGTCGCGTACTGGTCGATGCCGATGACGACCGCGATCGAACGACGGAACGGCGGTGAGGGGGACGCGCCAGACATGGCGGAATGCTGCGCGCCGGCGCCGTGCATGTCAAAGCGTTTCTGCTACACTCGCGCGCGTCTCGGACGCCACCACGGGTCCCCTCACCCAAGGAGTGCGACGCATGCCAGGAAAAGACGACAAGCCTCGCGGCATGGCCACGAAGCGCGGCGCGGCGACCACGACGGCAAAAAAAGCCGCCAAGAAGGCCGCGAAGAAGACCACGAAGAAGGCCGCGAAGAAGCGCTAGCCGCTAGTCGATCGGCAGCGGGTTCAGCGCGATCCGGTGCCACCCGGTGGCCTTCGACAGCGCGAGCGCCCGATAGTGGGCGGCGTCGTCGGCGGCCACCGGTTCGTTCGTGGCCTGCAGGAACGAGTCGTTGAGATCGTCTTCCGTCACGGGCTTGTAGAAGAGGGCCGTCCCCTTGTGGTGGCGCGTCTGGCTGTGGTGCCAGCGTACGAGCGTGGTGCGCACGACGCGCCCCAGGGCGGCCGCTGGCGCCGCCACCGGGTGGCCCTTGAGCCTGCCGAGCCGCGTGCAAAGCGTCCGCACGTCGAGCAGCGCCGGGTCGCCCGGGAGCTTGCCCCGCAGCGGCGACCCCACGCGCGACGCCTCGAGCGCCCGCGCGTACAGCCGGCGCCGGTCCGGATCCAGCCGGGCCGCGTCGAGGGCGTCGGTCAGCTGCGCCAGCGGCGCCACGATGTCGGCGGCCGCGCTCAGATCCAGCAGGGAATAGGGCACCGCCTCCAGGTCGTCGCGGTTCGCCGGGTCGTCCAGGTAGGCGCCCAGCGCCTTGGCCACCCCGAGCCCGACGTCGTACGCGCTCCCCCCCTCGCCCAGTCGCTGCATGAAGGCCCGCCACGGCCACGCGCCGGAGGCCGGTGCCATCGCCTGCGTGGCCACGAGGAACTCCGTGGAGTTCCTGAGCTGGTAGGCGGTCTCGAGGCAGTTCATGTAGCAGTCGCGGAAGATCACCACGTCGGCCCGGCTGCCCGCGCCCTTGAAGCCCCTGACCAGGGCGGGCAGGCGCATCGTGTCCTGCCTGTCGCTGCCGGGCGTCCGGTCCTCGAAGAGCCCGAGCGGCCCGGCGGCATGTCCGAAGAACGACACCACGTACCGATCGGCCGGGCATTCCGCGCGGCCGAACTCGAGGAACGCTTCCAGGACGTCGACATCGGTGGCGTTGAGATCCGACGGGTCGCGCTGCAGCCGGACCGTGGCCTCCCCGGCCTCCACGCTCGCCTCCACCTGCTTCCACAGCTCGAAGCGTTTCGGGTCGATGTCCGAGAAGCCGCGCCGCTTCGGCGCGACCCTGGTGACGGCGCCGCGATAGACGCCGCGCCGGCCCTTGAAGTCCACCTGCGCGGCCAGGCTCACCTTGCGGAGGTCGGCGGCGTCGCAGAGCGCCTCGAGCTCGCCCCTGGCCGTGGTGTCGAGCAGGGTGGACGAGTGCGTGTCCTCGGCGATCGTGTAGGCCAGGACGGCCCACGGCTTCCGGGGGGGCGCGGTCTCGGGCATGGCGGGGGGCTCCTCCGGCAGCTTACGCCGTTCCCAGCCAGCCGAGCACCTGCCGCCGCACGGCCGGGTCGGCGAAGTACTTCGTGTGCGCCACCGCCGCGTCGCCGTCCAGCAGCAGCGGCGACGGCACGGGGAAGAGCGAGGCGCCCTCGGCCGTGAACGCGCCCGCGGACGGCACGACCAGGTCGTTGCCGCCGTGGAAGAGCGCGTCGAGGGCCCGCGACCGCACGAAGTGCCGCAGGCCAGGGTCGGACGGAGCCATGTTCGACGCCACGGCGAAGTAGCGCGTGCCGTCCGCGTCGGCGGGTGCGTTCAGCCACCGCGCGAAGTCGCCTGCCGGGTGCATCGACCGCAGTCCCGGGAGGGCGTCCAGCGCGCCGATGGCCGCCAGCTTCGCGAACTCGACCAGCATCGTGAGCACCGGCGTGCCGAGCTGGTCCGGCAGGAAGTTCACGAGGTTCGTGAAGACGTCCAGCAGGCGCTGCACGTGGGCGGGATCGGCCAGGACGGTGCCGGCGTTCGGCACGCCGACGAGCACCACCTTGCCGACGCGGACCCGGCGGCTGCCCAGGGACAGCTCGCCCTGCTTCTCGGCGAGCACGCGGCTCACGAGTCCGCCGCGCGAATGGCACACGATGTCGAACGTGAGATCGACGTCGTCCGGCATCCGGGAGGCGAGCCAGCGGACGTTCTCGGCCGGATCCTCGGAGAGGAACAGGTGGTCGAACGCGAACACGCGCCCGCCGTACATCCGGTGCAGCGTCTCGACGTCCTCCCTGGGCAGCGCGGCGAAGGCCAGGTGCGACCGGCTGAAGGTGCCGTGCACCATCAGGAGCGCGCGGCCCGCGCCAAGGCGGCGCCACCCGTCCCCGTCGATCGCCGGCACGTCGTCCCGCGTGTAGTCGTCGGGGGTGAAGGCGCGGACGCGGTACGGCCAGCGCGCGGTCTCGAGCCAGTGCACGGCCGACGCGCCAGCCCGGCCCAGCATCGGCTCGAGAATCGGGAACACCAGCTCCTTGATGACCTTCCTGCCCACGAGGCCGATGACGCCGCGGGTGCCCGGCGAGCCGGGCGACTCCTGCGGCACCGCGCCGGGAATCGTATACGTGCGTCCGCCGGCCCGGCCGTCGCCGCGCGTGGCCGGCGCGGATTCGGCGAAGGCCCACGACACGACGCCGAGTTCATCGGCCGCGAGCACCATCTGGCCGTAGCCGTCGGGCGGCGGCCTGAGCTGCACCGCCACCGGGGCGGTCTCGGCCCCCCTCGTCGCGGCGCCCGCCGGCCGGGCGCCGTCGATGACGAGCGTCTGCTTCATCGCGACATCGGCGGCCTGCAGCGCGCCGTGGAGCGCGGCCGTCGCGAAGTCCGCGGTGTCGTCGCGCCCGTCGGCGCCGAGGCCGGTGCCGAGCGTGCCGGTCAGGGCCGGGGCCGAGACCACCGCCTGCCCGACGGCGGCTGGCGCCGCGGTCAGGGTGGTGGCCCGCCGGCGCACGAGCAGCGATCGCGCGTGGACGGTCCAGTCGGGCTCCGACGGCGCGGCGGGCGCCGGCGCCGGATCCACCGCGAACCCGCGCGTCGAGATGCCCGCCGCGCGCTGCAGCGACGCCGCCAGCGGCGACCTCGCCGGGATCGGCCCGGCGCTGCGGACGGCGGCCTGCGCCAGGCCGCTGAAGTCCACCGCTTCCTCCGACACGACGAGCTTCACCGTCTCCACCGCGTCCACGCCCGTGAACGGATCGCCCAGGTCCACGAAGGGGTAGTTGGGCGGAAACGTGATCGGGCCGGTGAGGCTCCCGTCGGTGACGCCCGGTGCGAGCTGCAGGTGCGCGGGCACCGTGATCTCGGCGCCGGTGCCGATGTAGAGGACGGCGACGAACAGCGGCCGGTCGTGATGGTTGGTGATCTGGAAGCGGACGCGCTGGCCTTCGTCGATCTCGACCTGACCGCCGTCGGCCGGCGGCGCCGCCGGTACGTAGCTGCCGTCCGGGGCGTGTCGCAGCACGTCGAGCGTCACCGCTCCACGGAGGCGACCGGGCACGGGGTTGTCCAGCGCCAGCACCCGTGCGGCCCGCGCGACCTTCTCCAGGTTCTGGACCACCGTCTCCACGTCGCCGCGCGCCTTGAGCGGCATCACGAGGCTGCCGGTCCGATCGACGACGGCCCACCGCGCGTCGGCGAGGGGACCGGCCTGCGGGACGGGATCGCCAGGCCCGACGGCGGTCCGCGCCGGCAGGAGCGAGACGCGAACCGCAGGCGTGGCGCCTGCCGCCACCCCGAGCAGCGCCGACGCGGCCAGCCGCGCGCCGAACGCGGCCTCGGCGTCGGGATCGGCCAGCTGCACCGCCAGCGGGGCGCCGTCGTGCGCGTGTCGCGTCTCGAACGCCCGGGTGCCGGGCGTGATGCCGGCGCCGGTCTCGGCCGTCACGTCGGCCTCCGCCGAAAAGGGCGCCACGGTCCGTACCACCACCGTGCCGAGCGCGGTCGCCGCGTCGGTGGTCTTGGCGCCGGCGGGCTGGACGGCGTACGACGATCCTGCCGTCACGCCCTGCGCCGATCCGGCGCCGAGCGTCACCGACGCGCCGGTCCGGGCCGTGACCGCCACGAAGGGCGCCGGGGGCAGCTCGGTCACGCCGAAGATCACCTTGTCGGCCGTGCCTTCCATCTGCGGGTGCTGGCCCCTGTTGTAGGCCGTGACGCGCGCCGAGACCGCCTCGAACACGTCCCGGTAGGTCGTCGTCCCGGCGGCCTTGCCGAGCTCCTGGCACAAGAAGTAGGTGAGCGCGCCGTTGGGGCCGCTGCCGTCCGCCGGCACGTACTCCATCGCCTCTTCGTCGTCGCGGCAGCCGGAGATGAGCACGTAGCGATCGCCCAGAGGCAGCCATCCGCTGGCGCCGGAGCGCGTCCGCGGCAGGCGTCCGCCGGGGATGGGCGACGGCGGCAGTTGCGACACCGGCCGGAGATCCGGCTCCACGGCGCGGGTCTTCGCGCCGAAGGCATCGCGCGTGATCGTGCCCGAGTGGCACGCGTCCACGAGCAGCGTGATGTGCGGCGTCTTCGCCGACAGGGCTTCGAGCTTCAGGTGGATCTCGTCGTCGGTGATGTCGCGGTTCTCGAGCGGCGCCCGGCCCGTGTCCCAGGGCATGAGCGTGCTGTCGAAACCGCTCGGCTCGTCGCCCTCGCGGTCGCGCATCTGCGATCCGTGGCCCGCGTAGTGGACGACCACGACGTCGTCGTCGCCCGTGGCCGCGATGAGGGCGTCGAACGCGGCCAGCATCGCCGCGCGCGTGGCCTCGGCATTCAGGAGCTGGGTGACGTTCGCCTCGGGGAAGCCGAAGCGCTCCACGAGCAGGCGGCGCACCAGGCGGGAGTCGTTGGCGCAGCCGTCGAGCGGCCGGATGTTCGCGTAGTCGTCGATGCCGAAGAGGAGGGCGCGCCTGGTGGCCATGGCGCCGCCCATCTTAGCGCTCGAATCGCAGCTCCCCGCGCGTGGACGCCAGCTGCAGGCGCGACGCGTCCAGCCGGACGGTATGGCTCGTCTCGAGGCTGGTGGTGAACACGGTGTCGAGCGGGGTCGTGGTGCAGATGGCCTTGGTGCAGGCGAGCAGGCTGACCGTCAGCACATCGCCGTCGAGGGTGGTGCTGGCCGCGCAGGTGTTGCAGTCGGCCTTCACCAGCAGCCGGTCGTCGGCGAAGGTCAGCGTGAACCGCCGCTCGCTGGCCGGCTCCGTGTGCGACACCGCGCTGGTCTGGAGGGACGCGAGGTGCCAGGTGCCGTCGAGCCGGGCCGACGACGTCGGCGCCGTGAGCAGGTCGGCCTCGCTGCAGCCGGCGGCCGCCAGCAGCACCAGCGCCGCCAGGGCCGCTCCCAGTCGCGCCATGGCTCAGTCCTTGTCGCTGCCGGGCTCGGCCGCGGCCAGGAGCGGCATGCCGTCGGCCGCGCCCGTGCCGATGAGCCCGGTCTCGCTGTAGACGCGCAGCTTGTCGCGCGTGTCGATGATGTCCAGGTTGCGCATCGTGAGCTGGCCGATACGGTCCTGCGGCGTGAAGAACGCCTCGCCTTTCTCCATCGTGAGGCGCTCGGGCTTGTAGGTGAGGTTCGGGCTCGTGGTGTCGAGGATGGAGTAGTCGTTCCCGCGCCGGAGCTCCACCGTGACCTCGCCCGTGACCGCGCGCGCCACCCACCGCTGGGCCGTCTCGCGCAGCATCATCGCCTGCGGGTCGAACCAGCGGCCCTGGTAGAGGAGGCGCCCCAGGCGGCGGCCGTTGTTCCGGTACTGCTCGATCGTGTCCTCGTTGTGGATGCCCGTGACGAGGCGTTCGTAGACCAGGTGCAGCAGCGCCATGCCCGGCGCCTCGTAGATGCCGCGGCTCTTGGCCTCGATGATGCGGTTCTCGATCTGGTCGCACATGCCCAGGCCGTGGCGGCCGCCGATGGCGTTGGCCTCGGTGAAGAGCGCCAGCGCGTCGGCGAACGTATGGCCGTTGAGGGCCACGGGATGCCCTTCCTCGAAGCGCACGCTCACGGTCTCGGCCTTGACGGGCACGTCCTCGCGCCAGAAGGCGGCGCCCATGATCGGCTGGACGATGGTGATGCCCTTGTTCAGGAACTCCAGGTCCTTGGCCTCGTGGGTGGCCCCGAGGATGTTCGAGTCCGTCGAGTACGCCTTCTCGACGCTCATCTTGTACTCGAACCCGTGGGCGATCATGTACTCCGACATCTCGGTCCGGCCGCCGAGCTCGTCGATGAACTGCTGATCCAGCCACGGCTTGTAGACGCGGAGGTTCGGGTTGGCGAGGAGGCCATAGCGGTAGAACCGCTCGATGTCGTTGCCCTTGAAGGTGCTGCCGTCGCCCCAGACGTTGACGTCGTCCTCCTTCATGGCCACGACGAGCATCGTGCCCGTGACCGCGCGCCCGAGCGGCGTCGTGTTGAAGTAGGTGGCGCCGCCGGTGGAGACATGGAAGGCCGCGCACTGGATGGCGGCCAGGCCTTCCGCCACGAGCTGGTGTCGGCACTCGATGAGCCGCGCCTTCTCGGCCCCGTACGCCATGGCCTTCTTCGGGATGTCGTCGTAGTCCTTCTCGTCGGGCTGCCCGAGGTTGGCGGTGTACGCGTAGGGGATGGCGCCCTTCGCGCGCATCCAGTGGAGGGCCGCGCTCGTGTCGAGCCCGCCCGAGAACGCGATGCCGACTTTCTCGCCGACCGGAAGTGCCTGCAGGATGTTGCCCAACGACTGCTCCTTGTGAACGCCCTATGATACTTGCGCGCGGCGCCGCCCGCCTCCACGGCGCCGGGAGACGTGTCATGACCCGATGGATGCGCGCGGCGAGTCGACAGTTCGAGTCTCGACGAGGTCAACGAACGACTCTACGTCACGGCCGCGGTCGCGGCCGGCAGCGTCACGCTGCGGTGGACGCCGCAGCCGTCTCGTGGTCACGACGCGCGACGTGATGGAGGCCGGCACCGCGCCCGGCCGCAGTGACATCGTGGCCGCGCTCGACGTCGGCCTCCAGACGTCACTGACAGCGAGCGGCGTGCCGCCGGGCACCTACTACGTCCGCGTCCGCGCCGGGAACTACACGGGGCTGAGCGCGCCGTCGAACGAGGTTGCGGTCACCGTGCCCTGACTGTCGCGATCTCCGGAGCGCGGCCGACCACCACCGGACCCGCGCCGACTCAACTGGCAACCGGCGCTCTCTAGGCCTCCGGGAACAGCCGCTGGAAGTTCCCGAACATGACGTCGGCGATCTCCGTGTCCGTGGCCCCGGCCGCGCCGAGGGCCGCCCATTGCGTGTCCAGCACGTCCAGCTGCCAGCCGCGCGGGAAGTACGACGAGTCGGTGCCAAATAGCAGGCGCCGCGATCCCACCACGTCCAGGGCCGTGCGGAACACGTCGGTGAGCGTCAGCCCCTTCGTATAGCGGATCCAGCGATTCGAGGACGACGTATCGAAGTACACGTTGGGACAGGCGTCGGCCAGCATCAGGGCCTCGCGGAACATGCCGGCGCCGAAGTGGGGAAGGATGAACGGCACGCCCGGGTGGGCCGTGGCGAGCGCCTGCAGATCCAGCGGGTTGCCGTAGCGCATCTCGAACTGGCTCGGCAGCCCGAGCCGGGCGCGGGCGCCCACCGTCAGCACGCCGCAGTGGACGAACACCGCCGTGCCCTTCAGGGCCGCGGCCATCTCCACCGCGCGCGCGGCCTCGGGCCCATACAGGGGGAAGCGGTGCATGGCCGGGAACAGGCAGACGCCGCGGAGGCCGTGCGCGCCGGCCCAGGAGATGCGATCGCGCGGACCCTCCGCCGTCGGATCCAGCATGTAGAACCCGACGAAGCGGGTGGGGTGCGCCTTCACCGCCGCCGCCACCGCCGCCTCGTCCCCGGGCACCGAGGCGATGATCGCGGCGCGCGCCACTCCCTGCCGATCCAGTTCGTCCACCCAGCGGTCGGCCAGGGCGGTCACCGACTCCGGAGCGTCCCACCCGAGGGCCCGCGCCACGAACTGCACCCGCCCATCGGCCGGGAGGCCCTTCGCGGCGCCGAGCGCGTCGAAGAATCCCGGAGAGAAGAAGTGCACGTGCGTGTCGCAGGTCATGGCCGTTGTCCCGTTGCCGCGTAGGCGGCGATACGCCGGCGCCACACCCACGTGAGGATGACGCCGCAGACGATGAGCCCCGTCGAGAGGCCCATCCACAGGCCCCGCACACCGAGGCCGACAGCAAAGCACAACGTGTAGGCGATGGGCAATCCGAGGAGCCAGTGGCCGGTCAGGTTCACGACCATCGCCGTCCGGGTGTCGCCCAGGCCCCGCAGGACGCCGGTGGCCACGGCCTGCAGGCCGTCGAACAACTGGAACACCGCCGCGATCAGCAGGAGCGACCCCCCCAGTTCGACCACCGCCGCGCCGGGCGAGAACAGGCCGACGAGCCATCGGGGCGCGAGCAGGAACGCCGCGGCCGTCGTGCACATGAACGCGCCGCCCAGGGCCAGGGCCGTCCAGCCCGCTCGCGCGGCGCCGTCCGGATCGCGCGCGCCCACGCGGTTCCCCACGCGGACCGCGCCGGCCGAGGCGACGCCGAGCGGCACCATGAAGGCCATGCCGGCGATGTTCAGGGCAATCTGGTGCGAGGCGCTCGACACGGGATCGAGCTGCCCGGCCAGCGCCGTGGCCAGCGCGAAGACACCGACCTCGATCGAGATCTGCGACGCCGCCGGGAAGCCCAGCCGCCACAGACGGGCGAAGCGGTCCCACGAGAGATGCCGCGAGAAGTCCAGCAGGCCGCTGGCGCGCGCGCGGTCGTACCACCAGGCCGCCGTCAGCAGCACGGCCACCATGTACGTCCGCGACGCGAACGTCGCCCACGCGGCCCCGGTGACGCCGAGCGCCGGCACGCCGAGGTGCCCGTAGATGAAGGCCCAGTTCGCGCCCGCGTTCACGAGGTTGGCGGTGACGAGCGCCGCGGCCACCGGGGCGACCGCGTGGATGCCCTGCAGGTAGCGGCGCAGCGCCGCGTAGAGCAGCAGCGGCAGCGTGCTCCAGAGCACGACCGAGAAGTAGCCATCGAGCAGCACGCCCACCTGCGGGTGGAACCCGAAGCGCGGGATGGCCGCCACCACCGCCAGGCACGCCAGCGTGATCGGGACGGCGATGCCGGCGCCCATCGCCAGGCCGTGGACGAGCCAGCGGTGGCAGTCGCGGTGATCGCCCGCGCCGTAGGCCTGCGAGACGAGCGTGTCCAGCCCCAGCAGCAGTCCCATCCCGAAGATCGCGACCGCCATGTGGATGGCCGTGCCGATTCCGGTGGCCCCGATGGCGGCGGGCCCGAGTGGCGCGACCATGATCGTGTCCACGATGCCCATCGACATCCAGCCGACCTCGGCGAGGACGACCGGCACCGCCAGGCGCAGCATGGCCGGCAGTTCGGCGCGGAGATCGGCGAGCGTCAGCGTGCGGGACAAGCTGCGCAGCATCGTATCCCGGTCCTCGTGTCGCTCGTGTGCCGGCACGGGCGGTTCGGCGCCGACGCGCGCCGGCTCACCGACGCCCGGCGCTGCACGCACCCGCGCGTGGCCGCCCGCCGCCCCGTCGCTCGCGGCGCCGCGACGACGGTTGGTGCAGGGCGTGGCCTGATTCGGCACACGAATCGATCGCGCTCCCGCGCGGCCCGGTAAGGGCACGGCGGTTTCGCGCGTCAGTCCCAGGTATTCGGATTGCAGCGCTGCTCCCGAGGGAAGGCACTGCCGGATCCGAAGGGGAGGTCGTCGTGCTACGTCGTGTGATCGTCACCGTGTTCGTCGCCGCCGCCGCGTGGATGTGCCACGGGCCGGCCGACGCGCAACCCCTCGCCACGCATCCGCGCATCTGGGTCCGTCAGGCGGACCTGCCCCGGCTCCGCGCGTGGGCCACTCCAGCCAATCCGCTGTACCAGGACGGCATCCTGGTCGTGGCCACGCAGTTCAAGACCCGGATGGACAACGGGTCGCTCATCGCCGGCGATGCCGGCACGACCTACGGCTACACGCAGTACCCGGTGGAGTGGGCCGCGCAGGTCTTCGCGTTCATGTCGCTCGTGGAGAACGACCCGGCCGTGCGCGCCGACTATGCGAACCGCTCGCGCGCGCTGCTCATGTACATCATGAACAAGGCCGTGCTCGGGCCCATCCCCGGCGACGGCGACTACCGCGGGCGGGTCTTCGCCACCGACATGCGGTCGCTGTTTTACGGCGACGCCTTCCCGACCACCGTGGACTGGATCTACCCGGTCCTCACGCCGACGGACAAGGCGACGATCCGGACGGTCTTCCTCCGGTGGATCAACGAGAACCTCAAAGCCACCACCACCGGGCTGGACCATCCCGAGCCGGTCTGGGTGCTGAACAACAGCGCGCTCCTGAGCGACCTCACGCGCGTGAAGACGTCGGCCAACAACTTCTACAACGCCCACATGAACCAGATCGGCCTCATGGCGCTCGCCCTCGACGCCGCCGACGACGTCGGGCCGCCCGACGGCTACGGCAAGGGCGTGCGCGACTACCTCGACAACGCGATCGGCGCGTGGCTGTACGTGCACCACCACATGATGAGCACGCTCGAGAAGGGCGGCGTTCCACCGGAAGGCCTCGCGTACGGTCCGACGGGCCTGGGCCGCGCGGCCGAATTCATGCTCGCGCTGTACACCTCGGGCAACGCGGATCCCGCCGTGCGGGGCCAGCAGGTGCGCATGGACACGCCGTTCTTCGACGACGTCCTGGCCGGCTACATCCACTCGTCGAGTCCGAAGAAGACGATCGTCCACCCGGACGAGGCGTACAAGGGCACCGTGCACTTCGTCGCCGACCACGGCGACACCTACAAGCTCTACTACCAGGGGATGACCACGCTGCTCGGCACCATGGGCATCCAGGCGATGCTGTCGGGGAACGCCCCGCGCCTGAACGCCATCCGCTGGATGGAAATGCACATGCCGGCCGGCGGCGCCGCCAGGCTCGTGAAGCGCGCACGCGACATGAACTACGTGCGCGACTGCCTCCTCACCTTCATGCTGTTCGACCCGGCCGCCGCCGCGCCCACCGATCCGCGGCCGTCGCTGCCGCTCTCGTGGTACGCCCCGGGCCCCGGGAAGATCCTGGCCCGCACGAGCTGGACCGACACGGCGTCGTGGTTCACCTACACGCTGCCGTGGCTGGGCATCGACCACCAGTTCGGCGCCGCCAACATGTTCGAGTTCTACCGCAAGGGCGAGTGGCTGACGAAGCAGTGGGCGGGCTACGGGATGATCGTGGCCGGCTCGGACTACAAGAACACGCTCGCACTCGAGAACACGCCGCCGTCCACGGGCATCGATTTCTGGCTCAGCAACTACACCCACCGATCCCAGTGGCTCTACGGACCCGGCGGCGATCCGGTGCTGAAGGCCCACAGCCTGCAGACGGACTACACCTACGCCCTCGGCGACGCGACGAAGTCCTACAACAACCCGGCGGCCGGCTCCACCGACATCAAGGAGGCCACGCGGTCGATCCTGTGGGTGAAGCCCGACACGATCGTCGTGTACGACCGGGCGGAGTCGTTCACGGGCGGGCGCGAGAAGCGTTTCATGCTGATGCTGCCCTCGGCGCCGTCCTTCGCCGGCACTCGATCCACCGTCACGACGGCCACGCAGCAGCTCGTCGTGGACACGCTGCTGCCCGCGGGCGCCCTCATCACGGGCGACACGCAGATCCCCAACGGCAACGGCTACAACGAGTCGGCCGAATACGAGAAGATGACCTACCGCCTGAAGGTGGACGCTCCCGGCGGTCCGGCCTCCGCGCGGTTCCTGCACGTGCTCCAGGGCGCCGACACGGGCGCGGTCGTGGCGAGTGCGCAGCTCGTGTCCTCCACCGCCGGCACGCCGTTCCAGGGCGCCGCGGTCGGCAATGTCGTGGCGATGTTCCCGGTGAGCCTGGCCACCGCCTTCGCCGGCGTCGCCTACCCCGTGCCGGCCGGCGTCACCGTCCACTACGTCACGGGCCTCGCGCCCAACGCCACGTACACGGCGGCCGTGTCAGGCGGCCAGATGGTGGTGCAACCCGGCGGAAGCCTCTACGCCGACGGCGGCGGCGTGCTGCGCTACCCAGGCGGGGCGGCGCCGCCGCCCCCGCCGCCGAACACCCTCGGCCTCACGGTGGCGGCGAACGCAGCCTCGGCCACCGTCGGTGGTGCCGTGGTGGTCAGCGTGAACCTGGTCCCGGGCACCACGCCCCCGCCGGTGGACGCCTACCTCGTGGTCCAGCGTCCCGGCGGTTCGTACCACTCGCTCCAGCTCGGCGGCACCTACGTGCCCGGGGTCGTGCCGATCGCCCGGAACTTCGTGCCCTTCGCCTACGACGGCCCCGTCTTCTACATGCCGTTCCCGGCCGGGAGTCCGCCCGGCGTGTACACGCTGTACGCGGCGCTCACGCAGCCCGGGACGGTGAACCTGCTGACGCCCATCTCGTCGTTCCAGGTGACCGTGACGCCGTAGCGCCTTCCTGGTAGAGTCGCCCGGTCGCGCCACAGGGCGGTGGCTGTCGCCGTCCTCCCCCGTGGCAGCCGCCGCAGTGCCCGGGGCCCGGAATCCGCGCACACCTCACGACGCGACCCTGCGCGCGAAGGAGGACGGCGATGGGGATCCTGCCGGACGGGTGGCCGTCGGACAGCTGGAACGGCTGGGCGCACGCGAAAATCGTGCAGCCCATCGCCGCCGCGATGGGCCACGTGACCGGGCCCGTGTTCGGCCCCTTCACCAGCCACCTCGGAAACCTGCGCTTCCCGCAGCTGGCGCGGCTGGTGAACCATCCGCGAGCGACGCTTCGGGCGACGCTCCTCGGCGCACTGTCGGTGGACCGCCTCCGGTTCCATCGGCTGCTGAAAGGCATCCGGGACTCGCAGGTGAGCGGCCTGGTGGCGATGCTCGACGACTACCTGACCCGCCTGGACAGCATCGAGCACGCGATGTCGGCGCTCGCCGGAAGGCGCCTGCCGATCATCGAGGGCCTGTCCCAGGACCTGCACACGCTGCTCGGGCCCGCGTCGCAGCAGAAGGCCTTTCCGGCCTCCGTCGTGGCGATGCTCGAGCAGGCGGGTGACGCGTTCGAGGGGCTGCTCGGCGCCCTCGAGGTGATCGCCGGCTCCGGCCATCCCCCCGCGCCGCCGTTCGACCTCCCGCCCGGCCACTTCTACGACTGGGTGTGCTGTACGACCAGCGTGGACGCGGGGCTGACGCCGCAGCAGAAGAAGGAACAGCAGCGGCTGCGCCAGACGATGGTGAAGGTGCTGCTGGCCTACATCGACGGCGCCGACATCGGCCCGAGCTGGTTCAAGGCCGGCGCCACGCCTGGCCATGACGCCGGTGGCCCCGGCTTCACCTGGCCATCGGTGAGTTCGACGACGGTCACGCGCCGGGCGGACGGCGCGCTGCGGGCGTACGCGGGGCTCCTGGCCGCCGCCTTCGAACACGTCTTCGTCTCCTCCCGGCCGCTCGCCTCCGTCGGCGCGGGCACGGCGGCGGACCTGTACTTCGATCTCCCGATGTCGCTGAAGATGCAGCGGCCCGACCTGGCGGCGCTCGCGTTCGCGACGCCGGGCGTGTCGGCCTTCCAGGCCCTGGAGCACGACAGCGAGTACCTGGCGATGCGCGTGGCCACGACCACCGCGAGCGTGTCCGCGGGCGGTGTCAGGACCGCCATCAACGCGATCGGCAACGGCATCTGGGAGATCAGCCCGAACAACCCGCCGCTCGTGGACACGGTCGCGTCCGCGGTGGCGATGACGGTGTACGAGCTGGAGAAGGCCCTGGTCTACGACCTGCTGCGCCGGTTCCGCGTGTATCTGACCGACCAGCCCATCGACACGTCGAGCCAGTTCCTGATTGCCACGACCACGCTCGTCGTGCCCGATTTCGCCGGCGCCGACCGCACCGAGAAGACGCTCACGGCCGCGGTCGGCGTGGCGTGCGGGGACACGGCGCTCCTGGCGGCCGCGCGGCAGGTGTTCGGCACGTTGCCGATCGCGCTGGACGTGTCGCCAGGCGCCTCGCCGCCGGCCGGCATCGACGGCCTGCTCCGGGGGCTGATGCGGGACGCGCTCGCGGCCGCCACGGTCCTCGCGTCCTAGCGCCGGCGGCCGAGGCGCCGGTCCGTCTGGCGGGAATGGGCCGCCGTTGGCGTGAACGGAAGCAGGGGGGCTGCCGCGAGGACCCACGGACGCACGGAGCGCTCCGCCGGGACGGGGCGCTGTCGGCGCCCCGGGGAGCGATGCGGTGACGATCCACGACGTGGTCCCGGGGACGGCCTATTGCCCGGGATGTCAGGCGCCGGTGGCGGGCGACGAGATCGCCGTCTGTCCCGCGTGCGGCCTGGGCCGCGGGTCGGCCGGGTGGCCGGAAGACCGCCGGCTCGGCCGGACCGTCGCCGGCGGCCACTATCACGTGCGGCGCCGGCTGGGGGCCGGAGGCTTCGGCACGGTCTACCTCGTCGAAACGGTCGTCGGTTCGCTCAAGCGGGCCCTCAAGGTCCTACACCCGGAGTGGGCGGCGGACCCCGCGGTGCGCGAGCGGTTCGTCAACGAGGCCATCGTCCTCGAGCAGCTCAACCACCCGAACATCGCCCGCTGCTACGCCGCCGGTGCGCTCGACGAGGCGGGCGGCGAGCCGTACCTGCTGCTGGAGTTCGTGGACGGCGTGCCCCTCTCGGCCGAGCTCGCCCGCGGCGGCACGGCGGCGCCGCTCGAGCCGAGGCGCGCCGTCCGCCTGGCCAAGCAGATCGCGTCTGGCCTGGTCGTCGTCCACGCCAATCGCGTGCTCCACCGCGACCTCAAGTCGCAGAACGTTCTCGTGATCGATGCCGGCGCCCCCGGCGAGCGCGTGAAGCTCGTGGACTTCGGGATTGCCGGCGCGCTCGGCCGCGACACGGAGACGCGCGTCGGGGCCCTGGGCACGCCGCTCTGCATGGCCCCCGAACAGCTGGACCTGCACGAGACGATCGACACACGGGCCGACCTCTGGCAGCTGGGCGCCCTGCTCTTCGAGATGCTCACGGGACGGCCGCCGTACGTGCCGGAGGCCGGCGGGCTGGCCGAGCTGCTGGCGCTGCACCGCCAGCACGGGCAGCGCGGCCCCGACCCTGGCGAACTGCGGCCCGAACTGCGTGCCTGGCCTGGCCTGACCCAGCTGGTGACGCGGCTCCTCGCCTCGGACCGGGGTGTGCGCCCCGCCTCGGCGGCCGAGGTGTGCGAGGCCCTGGCCCGCATCGAGCACCAGTTCGTGGGCGGGCCCGCCCCGGACAGCGCGCTCGCGCTGCTGGAGACGCTCTGCGCGCACCCGAGCGAGCGCGGGTGGTGGGCCGTCTGCCGGCACCTGGCGACGAGCGACGATCGGGATCGCCTGGCGGCCGCCGCCGCGCCGCTCCTGGCCGACTGGCCCGAGGCCTGGCGGCGCGCGCCGCTCGCGTGGTGGGACGTCGTGAAACGCGGCGACGCCCATCCCCTCTGGAGCCTCGCCCGCTGCCTCGATCTGTCGGGCCTCGCCCTGGACGACGCCGCCGCCGACGTGATCGCCGCGAATGTCGCCCTGTCGACGATCACCCACCTGTCACTCGCCGACAACGTGCTCGGTCCCGCCGCCGCGGCCGCCCTCGCGCGCTCGCCGCATCTCTCGGGTCTGAGCAGCCTCGACCTGTCGCACAACCGGCTCGGGTCGGACGGCGCGGCCCACGTGGCGGCCAGCCCAATGCTTCGTCGCGTCGCGCGCCTGAACCTGGCCGAGAACGGCATCGGCGCGCGCGGCGCGGCGGCGCTCGCCGGCGGCGTGGTGCACCCGGCCTGGCTCGATCTGTCGGGCAACGACCTCCGAGCCGAAGGCGCGGCCGCCCTCGCGGGGGCGCCGTGGGCGTCGGCGCTGCGCCACCTGGCGCTGCGCGACAACGCCATCGGGTCCGACGGACTGGGGGCGCTCGCCGTGTCCCGCACGCTCGCCGGCCTGTCGGGCCTCGATGTCTCGGGCAACGGCATTGGCCCGGGCGGCGCCGCGGCGCTGGCCCTCGCGACGAACCACACCGGCCTGCGCGAGCTGGAACTGGGGCGCAATACGCTGGGCCTCGAGGGGCTCCAGCTGCTCGTCGCCTCGAGCCGGTTCGCCTCCCTCGAGTCGCTCGGGCTCGAATCGAACGAGATCGGCGCCCCGGGCGCCATGGCCCTGGCGTCGGCGCCGATGGCGCGTCGGCTGAAGCGGCTCGACCTCTCGGACAACGCCCTCGGCGATGCCGGTCTGGCGGCGCTGCTCGGCGCGCCGTATCTCTCCGGGCTGCGGACGCTCCGGATGGCGCAGAACGGCCTGAGCGCGGCGGGCGTCGTGCTGCTGGGCGGCGCTCCGCCGGAACTGGCCGATCTCGACCTCTCCGCCAATGCGATTGGCCGCGCGGGCGCCCAGGCGCTGGTGGCCACGCTGCCGCGCCTGCGCCTCACGGCGCTGGCAGTGGCCGACTGCGACCTCGATGGCGCGGCCCTGGCCGCCATCCTGGCCGCGGCACCCGCTGCGCTGACCGGTCTGGACATCGCGGGGAACCCGGTGAAGGACGACGGCGCCAGCCAGCTGGCCGCCACGACGTCCACCCTGGCGCTCGAACGTCTCGACGCGTCGCGGTGTGGCCTTGGCGCGGAGGGCTGGGTGACGCTCGCGGGCTGGAGGGCCGTGGGGCGGGTCCGTGCGTTGACTGCCGACTCGAACGGCATCGGCGATGCGCACGGGGCGGCCCTGGCCGCCGCGGTGACGCGCCTCCCGGCCCTCGAGCGTCTGCGCCTGCGCGACAACGGCCTGGGCGCCGCCACCTGCGCGGCCCTGGCGGCTTCCGGGTGGGCGGCCCGCGCCGTCACGCTGGATCTCGCGCTCAACGAGCTGGGCGACGAGGGCGTCGGCGCCCTGCTCGACCGCGGGCGCTGGCCGGCCCTGAACGAGCTGTGCCTGGAACAGAACGCCGTGGGCTTCGGCGGGGCCGCGGCGCTGTGGTCGTCGCCCGCCCTGCCGTCGCTGGTGCGCGCGGGGCTGTCGAGGAACGCGCTCGCCGGCCTGGTGGACCTCCACAGCCTGGCGCGCCGCAAGATCGAATGCCTCGAGGAGAGCTTCGCGAAGCTGACGCCGAGGGCCGCTGACCTGGCCGCGCGGTTCTACGCGCGCCTGTTCGAGCGTTATCCCTCCGTGAAGCCGCTCTTCGCCCACACGTCGATGCGCCGGCAGCAGCAGCACCTCGTCGGGGCGCTCACGCTCGTCATCGACCACCTGCGGTCGCCCGATCAGTCCGAACCGCACCTCCGGGCGCTGGGGGAGCGGCATGCCGGCTACGGCGCGTTCCCCTCTCACTACCCGGCGGTGACGGGCGTGCTCGTGGACACGATTCGCGAGATGCTCGGGGCGGACTGGAACGACGAGGTCGAGTCCGCGTGGCACGAGGGCCTCGACGCCGTCGCCGGCGCCATGATGCAGGGTGGGCGCGGCGCGTAGTCGCCCCGGCATCGCCAGACCAGTCGGAATCAGTCGTCGCGGAGGGCGATGTTCGGGTCCACGCGCGACGCCCGCCAGGCTGGCAGCCAGCAGGCGACGGCGGCCACGAGGGTGATCGTCGCCACCACGGCGGCAATGGTGGCCGGGTCGGTGGGCTGCACGCCGAACAGCATCGAGGCGATGAGCCGGTTGAGCGCGAAGGCCCCCGCCAGGCCCACCGCGATGCCCACCGTGGTGAGGCCCAGGCCCTGCTTCATGACGTCGCCGAGGACGCTGCCCTGGTCGGCGCCGAGCGCCATGCGGATGCCGATCTCGCGGCGCCGCTCGGCCACCATGTAGGACAGCACGCCGTAGGTGCCGATCGCGGCCAGGAGCAGCGCCAGCCCCGCGAATCCGCCCAGGAGCTGCGCGAGCAGACGCGGCCGCTCGATGGACTGCTCGAACACCGCGTCCATGTCGCGCAGCCGCACGATCGGCACCGAGGGATCCTCCGCACGCACGGCGGCATCGAGCGTCGTGCGCAGGCCCGCGGCCGGCAACGTCGTCCGCAGGACGACGTTCAGGGTGGTCGGCCCGTAGGCGATGGGGGGTGGCGCGACGGCGACCTGGTCCACGAACAGGTACAGCTCGGTCCCCGTCTTCTTGTCCACTCCGCCTTGCTTCACGTCCTTGGCGACGCCGATGACGGTGAAGTCCGGCACCTGGGCGAACGGCGCGATGCCAGGCTTCAGTGTCTGTCCGATCGGGTTGCGGTCCTTCCAGAACGTGTGGACCAGTGTCTCGTTGACGATCGCGACCGGCCCGGAGACCGCATCGCTCGCCTGGAACGCCCGCCCCTGGACGATGGGGATCCCCATGGTCTCGAAGTAGTCGGTCATCACGCCCTGGTAGTAGTCCACGTTCTCGAACGGCCCCTCGGGCGGCGCGGTGTAGTTGCCGATGTCGGTGTCGTTCGCGTCGAGGGGCCGGTTCGGCGGCAGCCCCGTCATGGCCGTGGCCCCCTGGACGCCGGCCACGCCGCGCAGCCGGCCGAGCAGCCGCTGGAAGAACTGCGCGCGCGGGGCGGGCTGGGGATAGTTCGCGGCCGCGAGCGACAGCTGGAACGTGACGAGGCGCGAGCGCGCGAAGCCCGCGTCCACCATCGACAGGTTGTACACGGTCCGGATCAGCAGCCCGGCGCCGATGACGAGCATCACGGCCAGCGCCACCTCGGCGCGGACGAGCCCGCGGCGGACGTGGTGGCGGGCGGCGCCGGTGGCGCCCCGCGCGCCCCCTTCCTTGAGCGCGCGCGCGAGCTGCGAGACCCGCGTGTGCGTCAGCGGCGCCAGGCCGAAGACGACACCCGTCAGCACCGAGATGCCCAGCGTGAACAGCAGCACCCACGGATCCACGCCGACCTCCGCCGTGCGAGGCAGGCTGCCGGGATACAGGCGCAGCAGGGCCTGCACCCCGGCCCGGGCCAGCAGCAGGCCGAGCGTGCCGCCCGCCATCGACAGGAGCACGCCCTCCGTCATGAACTGGCCGACGAGGCGCGCCCGTCCGGCCCCGAGCGCCGTGCGCACGGCGAACTCGCGGTGGCGCGTCTCGGCGCGCGCGAGCATGAGGTTCGCGAGGTTGGCGCACGCGATGAGGAGCACGAAGCCCACCGCGGCCTGCAGCAGCCAGATGGCCTGGCCGGCGGTGCCCAGGATCTGCTGCTGCACCGGCCGCATCTGCAGGATGTGCCCGGTGCCGGCGTTGGTCGCCGCGGCATCGGCGGCGGGCGCCAGGGGGGCGAACACGTGGGTCTTGACGCCCGTCCTGTCGCTCCAGGTCGCGATCAGCGACTGCAGCTCGGCCTGGGCCGCCGCGGGCGTCACGCCGTCCCTCAGCCGGCCGACGAGATACAGGAAGTGGCTGCCGCGGTTGAGCCGATTGCCGGGGTTGAGGCCGATCGGCATCCAGATCTCGGTGCGGTTGTCCATCACGTCCGCGCCGGGCGGCATGATGCCAATCACCTCGCGCCTCAGCCCGTTCACCTCGACCGTCTGGCCCAGGACGTCGGGGCGGCCGCCGAACGCGCTCTGCCACAGCTCGTAGGACAGGAGGCAGATTGCCGGGAGCGGCGCCGGGGTCGTCCCGTCCGGCGCGGGGACCACGTCGGTCTCGCCCTTCGAAAAGCGCCGGCCGGCCAGGGGCTCGATGCCGAGGGCGTCCAGCAGCGCGTCGTCCACCGAGGCCGAACGCGCCCGCATGGGCCGGTCGCCGGCCGTGAGGTTGACCTCGCCCGTCGTGTAGGCGCCCACCGTGGCGAACGACTCGTTGAGCTCCTTGAACTCGAAGTACTCGGGCGGCGACACCCAGAACGAGTCGAAGCCGAGCGCCGGGAACTGGGTCGTCAAATACATCAGCTGGTCCGGCTTCGGGTACGGCAGCGGCCGGAGGATGACGCCGTTGACGATCGAGAAGATCGCGGTGTTGGCGCCTATCCCGAGCGCCAGCGTCAGGATGCAGACCGCCGCGAACACCGGCGCCCGGAGCAGGCTCCTGACCGCGAGACGGAGATCCTGCAGAAAACCGTCGAGTGTCATGCGGGCTTGGACGGGCTGGCGCGGCGGGGCGTTCGCAGGTGAGGACGAAAGCGGGGACGAGCGACGGGGCGGGGCAGGCCGGCATCGCCGAGGCCAGCCGGCGCTGGTAAGCTCCCGGCCCGGGGAGCCGCCATGCCATGGCTGTCGCGCCGTCAGATGTTGTCGCTCGCGGCCGTGCCGGTCCTGTCCGGGCGGGCCGCAGCCCGTCCCGCGGGCCGCGGAGCCGTCGAGGTCCAGGGCGAGCCGGCGTACGGCACCGGCACCCTTCCAGCCGGTATCCGGTCACGGGTCGTGCAGGGCGTCAACGGCATCGCCATGCACGTGCTCGAGGCCGGCCATGCGCCCGCGGGACGGCCGGGGCTGCTCCTGGTCCACGGCTTTCCGGAACTCGGCTACAGCTGGCGGAAGGTGATGGTGCCCCTGGCCGAGGCCGGCTACCACGTGATGGCGCCCGACCAGCGCGGCTACGGCCGGAGCGGCGGCACGGAGGTGGCCTTCGACGACGACCTGGTGCCGTTCTCCACGTTGAACCGCGTCCGCGATCTCCTGGCGTTGGTCTCGGCGCTGGGCCACCGCAGGCTGGCCGGCGTCGTCGGCCACGACTTCGGTTCGCCCGTCGCCGCGTGGTGCGCCTTGGCGCGGCCCGACGTCTTCCCGGCCGTCGTGATGATGAGCGCACCCTTCGCGGGCGCGCCGCGCCTGCCCTTCGACACGGCGAACCGTCCTCCCGCCGCGCCGTCGCCGGCGCCGGACATGGACGCGGGCCTCGCCGCGCTGACGCCGCCGCGCAAGCACTACCAGACCTACTACACGACGCGCGAGGCCAACGCCGACCTGTGGCATCCGCCGCAAGGTCTCCACGCCTTCCTCCGTGCCTACATACCACGCCAAGAGCGCCGACTGGCCAGGGAACCACCCGCATCCCCTCGCGGAGAACACGCCCGAGGCCTTCGCCGAGCTCCCGCGCTACTACGTGATGGACGCGGGCAAGGACATGGCCGCGCAGGTCGCCGCCGACATGCCCTCGGCGGCCGAGATCGCGCGCTGCCGATGGCTGCCGGACGACGAGCTCGCCGTGTACGCCGCCGAATACGGGCGCACGGGGTTCCAGGGCGGCCTGAACTCGTATCGGGTGGGGCGGACGCCGCGCCTGTCGGCGGAGCTCACGCTCTTCGCGGGCCGGACGATCGACGTGCCGGCCGCCTTCATCGCCGGCAGGTCCGACTGGGGGACCTACCAGCGGGCCGGCAGCTTCGAGGCGATGCAGAAGACCGCGTGCACGCGGTTCGTGGGCGCCCATCTCGTGGACGGCGCCGGGCACTGGGTGCAGCAGGAACAGCCGGATCGCGTCGTGGCGGCCGTGCTCGAGACGCTCCGCGCCCGGGCGTGATCCGGCGCCCGCACCCGGCCGCGCGGACGGGCGCCGCCGTCCCGAGCCGCGGCCGCGCGCCTACTGGCGCGCCGTCGGCCGCGCCGCCGCGGGCGCCTGCCCGGGCCTCGGCGGCATCTGGTCCTTCGTGAAGCGGGGCAGCGGCTCGTCGCGCATGGCCAGGTGGTACACCGCCGACGCGATGGCCATCGCCGACATCTGCGCGTCGCTCTCGATGACGCGCTCGTAGGTGTCGAGATTCGTGTGCCAGGTGTGCGTGCCGTACTCGATCGGATCCTGGCCCACGCCGATGCCGGGCAGCCCGATCTCGTTGAACGACGTGTGATCCGAGCCCCCGCTGGCGCGCGAGCGCGTCGAGCCGGCGCCCATCACGCCGTTGCCCTCGAACGGCGCCAGCACGGGGCGGAGCACGGCGGCGGCCTCGGGCGGCCCGAAGACCGTCATGCCGCGGGCCCGGCCCGTGCCCGAGTCGATGTTGAAGTAGCCGGCGAAGCCGGCGTACTCGGGCTTCTGGTTCTCGAAGGTGCCGAAGTGCTGCGCGACGTAGGCCTGCGAGCCGAGCAGCCCCTGCTCCTCGCCGCTCCAGAGCGCCAGCCGGATCGTGCGGCGCGGCTTCACGCCGATGGCCTGCAGGATCCGGATGGCTTCGAACATCGTCGCGCAGCCGATGGCGTTGTCGGTCGCGCCCGTGGCCGCGTGCCACGAGTCCAGGTGGCCGCCGAGCATCACGACCTCGCGGGCCTTGTCGGTGCCCGGGATCTCGGCGATCACGTTGTGCTGGGTCCGGCCGTCGGGGTAGTCGTGGTTGACGATGGTCGCCTCGATCTCCACCGCGCGGCCGCTCGCCATGAGGCGGGCGATGCGGCCGTAGTCCTCGTTGCGCATCACCACGGTCGGCACGGCCTTCGCGACGTCGAAGGTGCGGTTGTTGAACGCCCGGATCTGGCCGTGCTCGCGCCCGGCGTCGTTGATGCGGAGGGCCGCGCCCTGCGCCTTCAGGAAGACGTTCAGCTGCTCCTGGAACTGGTCGTTGGTGAGCGGCGCCATCTTCGGATCGGCCGGCGCCGCCGGGGGGGCGGGCGGGCCGCCGACGTTCGCCGGCGGCGGAGTCGCCGAGAACTGCGACCGCGCGGTGTTGTCGTCGCGGCGCTTGGCGGGCGGATCGATCGTCACGGCGATCGTCGCCGGCGGGCCGATCATCACCGCCCGGCCCTTGAGGTTGCCGGTGAGCCGCTTGAAGAAGGCGTCGGCGTCCTGCTGCGTGGGCCGCTCGGGCGGCGTGACGAGCACCGTCGCGGCGGTGACCGTTCCCGGCGTTCCGGGCGTCCAGGCCAGGGCCTCGACCACGAGCGTGTCCTTCACGGGCGACACGAGGTGCACGGCCGTCTTCTCGTTCAGCCAGCCGGGGTGCCCGAAGTCCCATTCCTCCAGGTGCGCGTTGGCGAGGCCCCACGCCGTGGCCTGC
Organism: Vicinamibacterales bacterium; assembly: GCA_041394705.1. Classification (GTDB taxonomy): domain Bacteria; phylum Acidobacteriota; class Vicinamibacteria; order Vicinamibacterales; family UBA2999; genus CADEFD01. Next base: position 60,021 of record JAWKHS010000011.1, on the reverse strand, counting down.
TGCACCACCCAGTCCTGCGCGCCGCGCAGGTTCGGTGAGCCCGTGAGCCTCGGCCCGTAGACGTCCGTGAGCACGCTCAGCGTGCGCATGATCTGGGAGTTGTCGATGGCCTCCCGCCGGATCTTCCACATCACGTCGTGATCGACCGGCTCTGGCGGCGGGGCCGTCCGATCCTGGTCCTGCTGCGCCATCGGCGTGGACCGGAGTCCGGGGGCGGCGACGAGCGCCACGGCGATGAGAACGGCAAGGCGTGCGGTACGCATCCGCGGACTATACACCCGTGACGTGGCCGCCGACCGCGCGCCGGACGGGCGTCGAGGCTCGAGGAGCGGGCGCCGGATGATATAAAGCCGGGCGTGCTCGGGCGGGTCCTGCGGACCAGACGATGGGCGTCCGCGGGGATGGTCGCCCTGGCGGCGTGCGCCGGTGCCGCCCCTGCCGGCGCGCAGTCGCCGCCGTTGCCACCGCCGGTGCCGTCGCTCGTCGAGCGGCGCGCCGCGGACGACGTCACGGTGCGTGCGGTGCGGCTCGATGCGCCGCTGACGCTCGACGGCCGGCTGGACGAGCCGATCTACACCGCCGTGGCGCCGCTCACCGACTTCATCCAGCAGGAGCCGAACGAAGGTGCGCCCGCCACCGAGAAGACCGAGGCGTGGGTGCTCTTCGACGACGACAGCCTCTACGTCGTCGCCCGCTGCTGGGAGAGCCGCCCCGACCGCGAGGTGGCCAACGAACTGCGCCGCGACGGCAACATCCTCGGCAACGACAACCTCACCTTCGTCATCGACACGTTCCACGACCGGCGCAACGGCTACCTGTTCCAGACCAATCCTCTCGGCGGCCTGCGCGACATGACCATCACGGACGACCAGCAGAACCAGAGCTGGAACGGCATCTGGTACGTGAAGACCGGGCGCTTCGCCGAGGGCTGGACGGTGGAGGTGCGGATTCCGTTCAAGACCCTGCGATACCGCGGCGACGGCCCCCAGACGTGGGGGATCAACCTCCGCCGCCTCGTGAAGTGGAAGAACGAGTTCTCCTACCTGTCGCTCGTGCCTGCCGCGCTCGGGACCGGCGGCGTGAGCCGGATGGCGTCGGCCGCGACCATGACCGGCCTGGAGACGCCGGCGGCGTCGAAGAACCTCGAGGTCAAACCCTATGCCCTCGCGTCCTCCACGACCAATCGGGCGGCGGCGGTGCCGTTCACGAACCGCGCGGACGGCAACGCGGGCGTGGACGTGAAGCTCGGGCTCACCCGCAGCATCATCCTCGACGCGACGGTCCGGACCGACTTCGCCCAGGTCGAGGAAGACCTGCAGCAGGTGAATCTGACACGCTTCAACCTGTTCTTCCCGGAGAAGCGCGAGTTCTTCATCGAAGGCCAGGGCATCTTCGACTTCGGCGGCGTCCAGGCCGGCAACAGCCCTGGCGACGTGCCGCTCCTGTTCTTCAGCCGCCAGATCGGGCTGAGCCAGGGCCGCGCGGTGCCCGTGCTGGGCGGCGGGCGCGTCACCGGGCGCGCCGGGGCCTACAGCCTCGGGGCCCTGCACATCGTGACCGACGACGCCCCGGAGGCCGGCGCCGTCTCCACCGCCTTCTCCGCTCTGCGCCTCAAGCGCAACGTGCTGCGCCGGAGCAACGTCGGCGTGCTGGCCACCCGGCGCGCGCCGGCCGCGGGTCCGGCCGGTTCCGCCGGCCTCGCGCCGCGCGACCCCGGCTACACCATCGGCGCCGACGCGACGTTCCTGTTCGGCACGGCCGTCGGTCTCACCGGGTACTACGCGCGCACGGCCGCGCCCGGGCCCGACGGGCGCAGCCGGCAGGGCGTGAGCTACCGTGGCCGCGTGGACTACAACGCCGACCGGTACGGCGCGTCGGCCGAGCACATGCTGGTAGGGCGGGAGTTCCAGCCCGAGGTGGGCTACGTGCGCCGCGCCGACGTGCGGCGCAGCCTTGGCCAGGTGCGCTTCAGTCCACGCCCGAAGCGGAGCCGCCGTGTCCGCAAGTACACGTATCAGGCGAGCCTCGACTACGTCACCGACGCCGCGACCGACGTCGTGCAGAGCCGCGAGGCGAGCGGGACGTTTCGCGCCGACTTCCAGTCGAGCGACCAGTTCACGGCCGAGGTCTCGCGGGAATACGAACGCCTCCCGGCGCGGTTCGGCATCGCTCCCGGCGTGAGCGTGCCGGCGGGCGGGTACACGTTCTCGACCGCGCGCGTCACCTACTCGCTCGGCCAGCAGCGCACGTTCGCGGGACGGCTCTCCGCGTCCACGGGCTCGCTGTATGGTGGCACCAAGCACGAGATCACCTACGGCGGGCGCTGGGGGCTGGCGTCGCGATTCGCGGTGGAGCCGGCGGCCACGCTCGACTGGGTGCGGCTGCCCTACGGCGACTTCGAGGCCCGGCTGCTCAGCACGCGGTTCACGGTGACGCCCAGCGCCCGGATGCAGATTGGCAGCCTCGTCCAGATGAACGTGGACGCCCGCACCCTGAGCGCCAGCCTGCGCCTGCGCTGGGAGTACACGGGCGGCAGCGATCTGTTCGTCGTCTACAGCGACGGGCGCGACACCGGCACGCGGGGCATTCCGGATCTCCTCAACCGCACGTTCGCCGTGAAGGTCACGCGGCTGTTCCGGTTCTGAGCGGTCGGCGCCCTCGCCAGGCTGACGCTCCTATCGCCGTGCGCCCGTGGCGGGCTGCCGCGCCAGGGCCTCCAGCGCGCGGGCGGCCTGCGCGTGGCCGGCGTCGAGCGCCAGCGTCCGCTCGAACTCGGCCCGCGCTTCGTCCAGCCGGCCCTGCTGCGCGCGGACGGCCCCGAGGTTGTAGTGCGTCTGGGCCCGGTCGGGATCCAGCGCCAGCGCGCGCGTGAGGCGCGTGGCGGCTTCCTCGAGCCGCCCGGCGCTGGCAGCGACGGCCGCCAGGTTGTTCTCGGCCTCGACGTTCCGCGGGTCGAGCTCGAGCGCGCGTCTCGACTGGACGGCTGCTTCCTCCAGACGGCCCTGGCGGCCGAGCAGCGCGGCGAGATCGTTGTAGGCGCCGGCCGAGTCGGGCGCGATCGCGAGGACCTTTCGGAAGGCGGCTTCGGCCCGATCGAGCTGGCCGCTCGACGCGTAGGCCCGACCGAGCGCCGACAGCGCCCGGGTCGATTGGGAATCGGCCGCGGCGGCGCGCTCGAATCGCTCGCGCGCCAGGTCGTGACGGCCCAGGCGCTGCAGGACCTCGCCGCTGTTGGTCAGCGCCCGGGCGAACCCGGGATCGGCGGCGATGGCCCGGTCGAAGGCCGCACTCGCCTCGTCGAGGCGCGCCAGCTCGCCGAGGACGATGCCCAGGTTGTTGTGGGCCTCGGCGAACGCCGGACGGAGCGTCGCCGCGAGCCTGAACTCGTCAGCCGCCTCGGCCGGCCGGTCGGCCTGCATCTGGACGACCCCGAGGTTGAAGTGCATCGTCGCCCGCATGTCGTCGGGTCGGAGCAGCGGCCAGTTGCAGAACACGGCGACCGCCACGACGAGCCCGGCCACTGCCGCGCGCGCGGGCCCGCGCGCGGTGCGCCAGTGCCGCGGTGCCTCGACGAGTCCAGGGGCCGCGAACACCACGAGCAGCGGCACGAGCGGCAGCCGGTAGCGCGCGAACACGTAGAAGAGCACGACGCTGCTCGCGTAGGTTGCGATGAGCAGGTAGAGCGGCCACAGGGTCCATCGGCGCGGCCACGTCACGACGACGCCCAGGACGGCCAACGGCGCGAGCACGCCCATGTGCCACACCGTCCCCGTCACCCGCAGCAGGGGCGACCACTCGGCGGCCGTGTACTGGTCGTCGCTGTCCGCGATCTCGACGGCGTTCCAGAGGAGCGCGGTCTTGCGTCCGAGGAGGGCCAGCCAGCCGCGCGGATCGGCGCGGATGTCCTCCAGGGCCCGAGTCGTGAAGTAGCTGGAGACTTCCGCGGGCGTGACCGTCCTGCCCGCGGCGGCTTCCGCCATGTCGACGGCGTCCTGACGCTCGTAGGTCGCGTTGCCGCGCCGCGGCCTCAGTGACGTGTAGGTACCGTTGGCGCCGGCGTGATTGCCGATGTAGAAGTTCGGGCCGAACTGCGACGTCGTCAGGTGGAACTCGCCGCCCACGAGCGCGTTTCTCACCGCGACCGGCGCCAGGACGAGGGCCGCGCCGGCCACGACGAGCCCGGCCCGCCACGCGCGCGGCCCTGCCAGCGAGGCATCGATCAGTGCCCAGGCGACGACCGCCGCCAGCAGCACGGCGGCGTTCTCGCGTGTCAGCATGAGCGCGCCCAGGGCGAGCCCCAGCGACAGCCACCGGACCGCGCCGCGGGCGCCGGCGCCGGACGGGGCGGCCGTGGCGGCGTCGCGATCCGCGATGAGCGGCGCCATCAGCCATGCGGCCGTGCAGACGAGCAGGATGTCGAGCGCCGACTTCTGCACCAGCCCGTCCGAGAACACGACGGGGGGATAGAGCCCGAGCATCAGGCCCGCGACGATGCCGGCCCGCCGCCCGAAGAGACGCGCGGTGGCGAGGCCCAGCAGCACGGCCGCGACGGCGCCGAGCAGGACCTGCAGGAGCCTGACCGCGAGGACGTCGGGCCCGGCGATCCAGTACAGCGCTCCGAGGAGGTACGGGTACAACGGCGCCTGGTAGAACACGTCGCGCCCCAGCCAGTCGCCCGATGCGATCTCGCGCGCCCAGCGGTCGTAGCTCAAGCCGTCGCCGAGCAGGACGTGGGACCACGGCGCCGACTGCAGGGCCCCCAGGTGGATCAGGCCCGCCGCAAGGGCGCACGCGAAGATGCCCGCCGGCCAGGAGCGAAGCGGGTGAGCCGTGAACGGGGAGGCGACTTCGGATCTGGCCACGCGATCGCCGATGCGCCGCGTCGACGACGGCGGCGCGCCGCTCATCGTATCAACCCGCCCGGATCGAGCAGGGCAAGGTCATCCGTGCGCCGCGCCGTCGCCGGCCACCAGGACGCGGCCGCCCAGGCCGTGAGCGGCCTGGCTGCTGACGGGAACCTGGCCCGGTCATGGCAGCGCCCTCCGATAGAATGGGCTGGCCCTTCGGGGCTCGATCCCATGTCCTCTCCGCCCCGGCTGCTGCTCACGCTCACGGTGAACGGCGAGTCCGCCGCGGCCGCCGTGGACCCGTCGAAGACGCTGCTCGAGGTGCTGCGCGAGGACCTGCGGCTCACCGGCACCAAGCACGGCTGCGAGCTCGGGGAATGTGGCGCGTGCGCGGTCCTCCTCGACGGCGAGCCCGTGCTGTCGTGCCTGGTCGTGGCGCCGGAGTGCGAGGGGCGCACGGTAGTGACCGTGGAGGGGCTCGCGAGCGACGGGCGGCTCGACCCGCTGCAGGACGCCTTCGCCGATCTCGGGGGCGCGCAGTGTGGCTACTGCACGCCCGGCCTCCTGGTGACGGCCCGCGCGCTGCTCGACCGTGAGCCGCAGCCCACGCGCGAGCGGATCCGCGAGGCCATCGCCGGCAACCTGTGCCGGTGCACGGGATATCAGCAGATCGTCGATGCCATCGAGACGGCGGCCAGGAGCGGACGCCCAGCGCCGCCGAAGGACACGCGGCTCTCACCGGAGGCGCCATGAGCGGCCCGGCGAGCCGCGGCAGCCTCGTGGGCCGTGCGCGCCGCCGCGTGGACGGGCGGGCCAAGGTCACGGGCCAGACCCTGTTCGCCGATGATCTGCTGCCGCCGCGCACCGTCTTCTGCAAGCTGCTGCGCTCGTCGGTCCCCCACGCCCGGATCGCGGCCCTCGACACGTCGCGGGCCCGCGCGGCCGACGGCGTGCTGCTGGTGCTCACCGGCGACGACTTCCCCGAGGCCTACGGCATCCTGCCCGTCAGCCAGGACGAGCATCCGCTCTGCCGCGACGTCGTGCGCTTCGTAGGCGATCCGGTGGCGGCCGTCGTGGCCCTCGACGAGGCGACGGCGGAGGCCGCGCTCGCCCTCATCGACGTGCGCTACGACGCCCTGCACACGTTCGCCGATCCCGAGGACAGTCTGGCGACGCCCGAGCCGCGCATCCACGACTACGGCGACGAGGGCAACGTCCACAAGAAGGTGGCGCTGCAGTTCGGTGACGTGGACCAGGCGCTCGCGGGCGCCGCGCACGTGTTCGACGACGTGTTCTTCTACGCCGGCAACACGCACCTCCCGATCGAGCAGCACGCGACCGTCGCGCTCCGGGACCCGGACGGCAAGCTGGTCGTCTACTCGTCCACCCAGACACCGCACTACCTGCATCGGGCGCTCGCCAAGGCGCTGGGCCTGCCTGCCGCGCACATCCGCGTCGTGGCCACGCCGAACGGCGGCGGCTTCGGCGGCAAGAGCGATCCCTTCAACCACGAGATCGTCGTGGCCCGTGCGGCGCTGGATCTCGATCGGCCGGTGAAGATCTGCCTGACGCGCGAGGAGGTGTTCCTCTGCCATCGGGGACGCCATCCCGTGCTGATGCGATTCCGCACGGGTGTCACGGCCGACGGCCGGATCACGGGCATGGACCTCCAGACGCTGCTCGACGGCGGCGCCTACGGCTCCTACGGCGTGGCCAGCACGTTCTACACGGGCGCGCTGCAGACCGTGACCTACCAGGTGCCCACCTATCGCTTTCGCGGGTGCCGCGTGTTCACGAACAAGCCGCCGTGCGGGCCCAAGCGCGGGCACGGCACGCCGCAGAGCCGTTTCGGGCAGGAGGTGCAGCTCGACAAGATCGCCGAGCGCCTGCGGATCGATCCCGCCGACCTGCGCCTCCGCATGATCGCGCCGGCCAACTCCCTCACCGCGAACTACCTGAAGGTCGGTACGATCGGCCTCGCCGAGTGCATCACGCGCGTGGTGGAGCGCTCCGGCTGGCGGGACAGGCGTGGAAAGCTCCCCCACGGCCGCGGCCTCGGCCTGGCCTGCTCGTCGTATCTGTCCGGTGCCGGGCTGCCCATCTACTGGAACGCGATGCCGCACTCGGGGGTGCAGCTCAAGCTCGATCGCAGCGGCGGCGTGGCCGCATTTTGTGGCGCGACCGAGATCGGGCAGGGCAGCGACGACGTGCTCGTGGCCTGCGTGGCCGAGGTGCTGGGCATCGACCCCCACGACGTGCGGCCCGTCACCGGGGACACGGATCTCACGCCCGTGGATCTCGGCTCGTACTCGAGCCGCGTGACCCTGATGATGGGGAACGCCGCCATCCAGGCGGCCGAGCGCGCGCGCGACCTCCTGGCCCGGGCCGTGTCGAGGACGCTCGACGTGCCCGTGTCGCGGCTCGTCTTCGCGGACCGCCGCGTCTTCGACAGCGAGGATCCCGCTCGGGGCGTGACGTTCGCCGAGGCCGTGGGCGCGGCCGAGGCCGCCTTCGGCACGATTGGCACGACCGGCTCCTACACGCCGCCGAAGAGCGCGGCCCGCTTCAAGGGCGGCGGCGTCGGGCCCTCGCCCACGTATTCCTACAGCGCGGCCGTCGTCGAGGTAGAGGTCGATCCGGAGACGGGGTGGATCGCCGTGCCCCGCGTGTGGATCGCGCACGACATCGGGCGCGCGCTGAATCCCGTCCTGGTCCAGGGCCAGGTGGAGGGCAGCGTCTACATGGGCCTCGGCGAGGCGCTGATGGAGGAGCAGGCCTTCCGGCGGCTGCCGGCCAGGCTCTCGCCAGCGCTCGTGCACAAGTTCCCGTCGATGCTGGAATACAAGAGCCCCACCAGCCTCGACATGCCCGAGATCGTGACCGACCTCGTCGAGCATCCGGATCCGGCGGGTCCGTTCGGTGCCAAGGAAGTGGGGCAGGGGCCGCTGCTCCCGATCATGCCGGCCGTGGCGAATGCCGTCTTCGACGCCGTCGGCGTCCGGATCGACGAGGTGCCGATCACGCCCGAGAAGATTCTCAAGGCGCTGCAGGCCAAGGCGCAGGGCAAGCCGGCCCGCTACGGCCCGGCGTCGTTCCCCGACATCGCGTGGCCAGAGACGCTCGTGGTCGCGCCGCCCTGGGAGGGCGGAGACGGCACGGCCAGCAACGAGTCTCAGCGCGCGTCGCGGAAGGCGCGGGCGTCCATGCCGTCCGGATCGGCGGTGCGGCCGTGATGCGCCTGCCGGCGTTCGAGTACCGTGCGCCGCGCACCGTGGCCGAGGCGGCGGACATGCTGGCCGAGGCGCCCGGCGAGTCGATGGTGCTCGCGGGCGGCACCGACGTCCTGCCGAACATGAAGCGCCGTCAGCAGACGCCGCGGGTGCTCGTCGGTCTGCGCGGCATCGGGGCGCTCCGGCAGATCGACGCGAACGGCGTGGTCCGGATCGGCGCCGGCGCCACCCTGACCGACCTCGTGCGGAGTGACGCCATCAGGACGCGGCTGCCCGGTCTCTGGCAGGCCGTCGCGCAGATCGCCACGCCGCACCTGCGCAACGTCGGCACGCTCGGCGGCAACCTGTGCCTCGACACGCGCTGCACCTACTACGACCAGGGGCCGGAGTGGCGCAAGGCCATCGGCTACTGCCTGAAGAAGGACGGCACCACGTGCTGGGTGGCCACGTCGAGCCCGACGTGCCTGGCGGTGTCCTCCACGGACTCGGCGCCCATGCTCCAGGCCCTGGGCGCGCGCGTGCTGCTCGTGTCGGCCGGCGGCGAGCGCTGGGTGGACGTCGCGGACCTGTATGCCAACGACGGCATCGCCTATCTGACGCGCCGCGCGGACGAACTCCTCACGGCTGTCGAGGTGCCTGCCTCGGCCGGGTGGCGCAGCACCTACTGGAAGCTGCGGCGCCGCGGCGCGTTCGACTTCCCGGTGCTGTCGGTGGCGGCGGCCGCGCAGGTCGAGCAGGATGGCACCGTGACCGCGGCCCGCGTGGTGGTCGGCGCCGCGGCGTCACGTCCGCTGGCCGCCCCGGTCGCGGACGCCGCGCTCGTGGGCCGGACGCTCTCCGACGACGTCATCGCCGAGGCGGCCGAGGGCGCCTACGCCGTGGCCAAGCCGATGGACAACACCGACTTCGAGCTCGTGTGGCGCAAGCGCATGACGCGGGCGCTCGTCGGGTACGCGCTTCGCGAGTTGCGCGGCGACGACATGCGCGAGGCGCGGACCCGTCTGGCCAGACAGTCATTGTCGGTCGTGTCCTGACAGGAGCCCGCACATGCCGACCGTCGAGACCCTGACCCCGCCTGGCACGCCCACGCCCATCGGCCCCTACAGCCACGTGGCCAAGGTGGGCTCCTTCATCACGATCGGCGGCACCGCCGGGTTCGATCCGGCGACGGGCGCGCTGGCCGGCCCGGACGTGGCGTCGCAGACCCGGCGCATCCTCGAGTCGTTCACGGCGATGCTGGCGGCCGTGGACTCGGACCTGGCGCACGTGGTCCACGTGAACGTGTTCCTGCTGGACATGGCCGATTTCGAGCCCATGAATCGCGCCTACGTCGAAGTGATGGGCGATCTGCGCCCCGCGAGGACCGTCATCGGCGCGGCGGCGCTGCCCAAGCCGGGCATCCGACTCACGATGAACCTCACGGCTGTCACCCGCGGCTGACGCCGGGGCAGGCATGCCATGGCCGGCGGCCGTGCGCCGGGCTCCGGCGGTACGAACCTCGTCCGGACCCGGGCCCACATACAATGGCGCCGATGCGGCGCCCCTTCCTCCTGCTGACGGCCCTCGTGGCCCTGGCGGTCGCGCCCTCGGCGCAGACGCCGGTGACGGACATCGTCATCGAGAAGAACGTCCCAGCCCGAATGCGCGACGGTGTCGTGCTGCGCGCGGACGTCTACCGGCCGCGCGCGGAGGGAAGGCGGCCGGCGCTCCTGCAGCGGACGCCCTACTCGAAGAACCCGGGCAGGCCCGACAGCCAGTTCCATCGCCTGGCGAAAGCCGGCTTCGTGGTCGTCGTGCAGGACACGCGCGGCCGCTACACGTCGGACGGCGTGGCCGTGCCCCACGACGAAGGCGCCGACGGCTACGACACGATCGAGTGGGTCGCGGGCCTGCCGTACGTGGACGGGCGCGTGGGGATGTTCGGCGGCAGCTACAGCGCCACCGTGCAACTCCTGGCCGCGCCCCTCCAGCCGCCGCACCTCGTGGCGCTTTTCCCGTCGGCCTCCTATGCCAGCCGTTACGACATGGTGTTCCAGGGCGGCGCCTTCTACCTGGGCGACGGCTTGAGCTGGAACCTCGGGCAGGGCAAGGACGTACGCCGGCGGCAGCTCGATCCGGCGGCCGATCGCGACGGCGAGCTCGGCCTGACGCCCGAGGAGCGCAAACAGCTGAACGACCAGTGGTACTGGCAGCTCCCGCTCGAGGCCACCGAGGCGATGCAGGTGCGCCGCTACTCGCCCGGCTACTTCGACATGCTGGCGCACCCGTCCTACGACGCGTTCTGGACGACCTTCGACGTGGCGATGCGCCATCCGCGCTTCGAGGTGCCGGCCTATCACCTCACCGGCTGGTACGACAGCCTGCTGAACGGCACGCTCGCGAACTTCGCCGGGCTGCGTGCGCACGCGGGGACCGATCGGGCGCGGCGCAATCAGCGGCTGATCGTGGGGCCCTGGACGCACGCCCGGCCCACTGCGTCCACGACGAAGATCGGCGACGTGGACTTCGGCCCCCAGGCGGGTTTCGACTCCGAGGGCCTGATCGTGCGGTGGTTCCGTCACTGGATGGGGCCGTCGGCCACGCCGGCGCCCGACTGGGACGGCCCGCCCGTGCGGATCTTCGTGATGGGCGAGAACCGCTGGCGCGACGAGCAGGAATGGCCGCTCGCCCGCGCGCGGTCCACGCCGTTCTACTTGCGCAGCTCCGGCAGGGCCAACGGCCTCGACGGCGATGGCCGCCTCGATCGGGCGACGCCGGCCGCGGAGCCGTCCGACGCCTTCACCTACGATCCGGCGCACCCGGTGCCGACCGGGCGCTTCGGCGCCTACTCGCGGATGCCCGTGGACCGGCGCGAGTTCCAGACACGGCAGGACGTGCTGGTCTACACGTCGGCGCCGCTCACCGAGCCGCTCGAGGTGACCGGGCCCATCCGCGCGGTGCTGTGGATCGCCTCGTCGGCGACGGACACGGACTTCACGGCGGCCGTGAGCGACGTGCACCCCGACGGCACGGCCCGGGCGCTCACCGACGGCATCCTGCGCGCGCGCTATCGCGCCAGCAAGACGACCCCGGCGCTCCTCGTGCCCGGACGGCCGTACGAGATCACCATCGAGGTCGGGGCGACCAGCAACGTCTTCCTGCCCGGGCACCGCATCCGGCTCGAGGTCTCGAGCAGCAACTTCCCGCGCTATGACAGGAACCCCAACACGGGTGGCCGCTTCGCCGGCGACGCCGGCGTGCAGGTGGCCCGCCAGACCGTGCTGCACGACGGCGAGCACCAGTCCTACCTCGACCTGCCAGTGATCCCGCGATGACCCGATTTCGGACCCCCTCCCTTCTGCGCCCCGCCCTCGGAGCCGTGGCGTTGGCGTCCCTCGCCGCCTGCGGCGGATCGGGCTCGGCGCCGGACACGTCGTCGACGGGCGCCGCGGCGCCTCCGCGCCAGAAGCTGGGCTACACGCGGCGGACGTCGGTCGCCCAGCAGGACCTGGAGACCCGGTACCGGGCGCTGGTCGACCTCGGCTCGATGTCCACCCTGCACCGGGCGCTCACGGGCCGTCCGCATCCGGCCGGGTCGCCCGGCACCGCGGACGTCGTGGCGTTCCTGCAGAAGACGCTGGCCGGCTACGGCTTCGAGGTTGAGACCCACACCTACGACGTGCTGCTCGCCCGCCCGCGTCGCGTGGCCGTCACGCTCGCCGCGCCGGCCAGAGAGGCGCTCTCGGTGTCCGAGCCCGCCATTCCCGAGGATCCGACCTCGTCGCATCCCGAGCTCGGCGACGGCTACATTGCGTATTCGGCCTCGGGACGGGCGCGCGGCGACGTCGTCTTCGTGAACTACGGGCTGCCCGCCGACTACGAGGAGCTGGCGCGCCTCGGTGTGTCGCTGAAGGGGCGCATCGCGCTGGCGCGCTACGGCCGGAGCCACCGCGCCGTGAAGGCCTTCACCGCCGAACAGGCCGGTGCCCGCGCGCTCGTGCTCTACAGCGATCCCGCCGATGACGGCGCCGCGAAGGGCCCCGCGTGGCCCGACGGCTACTGGCGCGGGAAGGACATGCTGCAGCGGGGCAATGCGAAGTACAGCTGGTTCTTCCACGGCGATCCGCTGACGCCGGGCGTCGGCGCCACCGCGGGCGCTGCTCGTCTTCCGGTGGCCACCGCGCCCACGCTGCCGAAGATCCCGGTGGTCGTGCTCGCCTGGAGCCAGGCGCAGCGGATCATGGCGGCGCTGGGTGGCGCGGCCGCCCCGGCGCGCTTCCAGGGCGGCATGGAGACGCCGTATCACGTCGGCCCAGGTCCCGCCGTGCTGGAGGTGGACGTCGACATGGACCAGGGGCTCAGGCCCATCCACGACGTCGTAGCCACGCTGCGCGGTGCCGCGGTGCCCGATCGCACGGTGCTGTTCGGCGCGCACCACGACGCCTGGACCTTCGGCGGCGTCGATCCCGGCACCGGCACGACGGCGCTCCTGGAGACCGCACGGGCCATCGGCGAGCTGGTGAAGGGCGGATGGCGTCCCGCCCGGACGATCGCGTTCGCGTTCTGGGACGCCGAGGAGTTCGGGCTCGTCGGATCCACCGAGTACGCCGAGGCGTTCAAGGACCAGCTGCGGCAGTCGCTCGTCACCTACGTGAACATCGACATGTACATGAAGGGCCGGTTCGATCCGGGCGGCGTGCCCTCGCTGAACGCGTTCGTCGCGGACGTGGCCCAGGACGTGCCGCAGGGCGCGTCCACCGTGTACGCCGAGTGGAAGGCGAGCGAGGAGGCCAGGCAGAAACCGGCCGATCCGTCCATCTTCGCGCCGCGCCTCAAGGCCCTCGGCAGCGGCGCGGACTTCGTGCCGTTCCAGGACCATCTGGCCGTGCCGACGATGGCGATCGAGTTCATCGGCGAGAACGGCTACGGCTTCGGCACCTACCACTCGAACTACGACTCGCGCGCCTATGCCGAGCGCATCGCCGATCCCGGTTTCGAGCAGGGCGTGCTGATGTCGCAGGTGCTGGGGACGATGGCGCTCCGCATGAGCGAGGCGGACGTCCTGCCCTTCCGCTACACCGACTACATCGCGGCCCTGATCCGCGCGCTCGACGACGTCCCGACGTGGGCGACCGACGCCGGGCTGCCCACCGACGTCCGGCCAGTGCGGGTGGGCGCGGACGTGGCGGCCAACGCGGCCACGGCGCTCGAGACGGCCATCGACCTGGCGCTGTCGGCGGGCACGATCTCGCTGCGCTCGGCGTCGGCCATCAACGACCGGTTGAGCCGCATGGAGCAGGCCCTGGCCGACGACGACGGCGCCCCCGATACGCGCTGGTATCGCCACGTCTTCTACGGCTGGAACATCTACTCGCTCTACGATGGCCAGCCGTTCCCGGGACTCGCCGAGGCGTTTCGTCTCAAGGACGCCCGACGCGTCGGGCGCGAGCTGGATCGCATCCAGCGCGCCCTGCGGCGGATGACCGACGAACTGGTGGCGACGCGCGCGCTCGTGCCCTGAGCCGCGGTCCCCGTCCAGCCGCGCGCGGCGGGCCATCGGATCGCTCCCGCCGGCGCGATGCAGACGGGCCGTTTTGACGTTTGCGCCAGGAGCGACTACCGTACGCCGCCATGGCTGAGACCCCCAACCGCTGGAGGATTCCCATCGGCGCGGTGCTCGTGCACGTCTGCATCGGGTCCGTCTATGCCTGGAGCACGTTCAACCGGCCGATCCAGGCCCTCTTCCCGGACGCGCCCTGGTGGTTCAGCCCGCCGTACACGACCTTCACGACGGCGCTGGCGCTGCTCGGGCTGAGCGCCGCGTTCGGCGGGCCGTGGGTGGAACGGCGCGGTCCGCGCGTGGCCGCCGCCACGGCGGCGGTCTTCTTCGGCACCGGCCTGCTCATCGGCGGATTCGGCCTGGCCATCCGGCAGTCGTTCCTGGTGTTCCTCGGCCTGGGCATCATCGGCGGCATCGGCTGCGGCCTGGGCTACATCTCGCCCGTGAGCACGCTCGTGAAGTGGTTCCCGGATCGCCGCGGCATGGCCACGGGCATGGCCATCATGGGCTTCGGCGGCGGCGCCTTCGTGGCCGGCTACCTGAACGTCTTCTTCATGAACCTCGTGGGCGTCGCGCCCACGATCATGACGCTCGGCGTCGTGTACCTGGTGGTGATGTTCGCGGGATCGCGGCTGATGGCATCGCCGCCGCCCGGCTGGAGGCCGCCGGGCTGGACGCCGCCCGCGCGCACGAACCCCATGATCACGGACAGGAGCGTCACGCGGAACGAGGCGCTCCGGACGCCGCAGTTCTACCTGCTGTGGGGCATCCTGTTCATCAACGTCACGGCCGGCATCGGCATCCTGGCGCAGGCCTCGCCCATGATGCAGGACATGTTCGCCAAGACGCCGCTCGAGGCCGGCGCCGTCGTGTCCCTCATCAGCATCTTCAACGCCGGGGGGCGCTTCGTGTGGGCCTCGGGCTCGGACTACATCGGCCGGCGGAACACCTACACGATCTTCTTCGTCGTCCAGCTGGCGCTGTTCCTGCTGATTCCCGGACTGGCGGCGCGCGGCGACTGGTGGCTCTTCCAGGCCAGCCTGTTCGTGGTGTTCACGATGTACGGCGGCGGCTTCGCGACGATTCCGGCCTTCCTCGCCGACATCTTCGGGCCCATGAACGTCGGCGCCATCCACGGGGCCGTCCTGACGGCGTGGTCGGCCGCGGCGATTGCCGGGCCCGTCATCATCACCGAGCTGTCCAACCGCGCGCGCGCGGCCCTGCCGCCCGGCGCCAACCGGGTCGGCATCTACGACACGCCGCTCGAGGTGCTGGCCGGCCTGCTGGCCGTCGGCGCGGTCCTGACGCTGTTCGTGCGGCCGCTCGAGGCCGGCACGAACGCCGCGCAGGCGCCCGCCCGGGCGCCCGCCTGAGTCCCCGGCCGGCGAGTGCGCTAGAATCCCCGCGTCCAGCCGGATCCCGTCCAGACGGCTCGACGTTCCCCATGGAGCCCCACTTCGAGCAGGCGCTCGCCAGCATCACGCTGGCGCCGTACATCGTGAAGGCCACGGCCCTCATCGGCGTGCAGCGCCGATCCGGCAGCAACATGTTCCGGCACCAGCTCAGCACCATGGCGATCCTCATCGACTACAAGATGATCGACCCGGTGCTGCTCAAGGCCGCCGTGATCCACGACCTGTTCGAGAACGCGTCGACCATGCCCGGCGTGACCGAGCGGGAGATCGCGGCACTCGACGCGGACGGCCCGGCGGTCTATGCGCTGGTCCAGGAAGTGACCATCCGGACGGTGGACGGCGTCAGGGAGCCGAAGGCCGACTACCTGCTGCGGGTGATGCAGACGGGCACGCCGCGCGCCCGCGCACTGAAGCTCGCCGATCGGATCAGCAACCTCACGGCGCTGGGTTTCGTGCACGACATGACGTTCGTGCGCCGCTATCTCGACGAAACCAAGCAGTGGGTCATGCCGTTCGCGGCGGGCGTGAACGCCGACATGACCCGCGAGCTGACCGACCTCGTCGCCAACCGCGAGCGGCTGCTCCTGGCGCCGCACGCGGAACGCTGAGGAGCGCCCGGTGCCTACTCGTCGGCCCGGTTCTGGAACCACGTACGCCGCACGTCGATGCCGACACCGAGCACGAACTTCCACGACGCCCTCAGCGTGCGGATGTCGTCGAGCGACCGGGCGTCGGGCAGCCGCTCGGCCGTCGTCAGGTCTCCATTCAGGTAGGGCTGCTGCTTGCGCACGGCTCCGACGACCAGATGCACGTCGTTCCCGACAATTGGTATTGAGAGTGCGAAGAGCAGCGACTGTGTGGACAGCCAGTTCTGCAACCCCTTGCCGGACCTGACCGTCGGCAGGCCGATGCCGACGATCGGCTCCGGGACGAGTCTCCGGAGTTTCCGTTCCAGGCCTCGTGCCTGCCGCTCGCTGTCCCGCAGGGAGGCCGATCGCGTCGCGAGCGTCACGAAGACCGGTTGCCGCGTGCGGTTCACGTCGATGGCGTAGGACGCCGGCGTGAGGCTGCCGTCCACGAAGACCGGCGTCAGCGTGAAGTCGTTGCGCGTGATGACCGGATCCGTGACGAAGACCCCCGGTGCGAACCGCCAGCTGCCGTGACGCGTGAACGTGCGGCCCCATTGCCGCAGTCCGTAGCCCGCGCTCTGGCGCGTGAACATCACCTGCACGGTGTCGTGGAGATCGGGCATGCGGAACCGCTTGACGCCGATACGGACTCGCCGCGGCTCCCCCGCATGCTGGTCGTCGACCTCGAGTCGCGCGATCCCCTGCGGATCGAAATCGTCGTGCTCGCTGGGCGAGGCCCGCCTGAACTGGGCGTCGATCGAGGTGAAGAACGGCGTCGCTTCGTCTTCGAGGTAGACGGCCCAGAAACTCCGGGACTTCTCGAACGTCGACTGCCAGGGCTCGGCGTACTTGTGGCCGTCCCGGTCCCGGGCAGCCGGCATGATTCTGCCCACCTGATCCAGCAGCACGATCCTGTTGGCGCCGGAGAGTCCGACGAACACCACCATCGGCTCGCTGCGCGTTGCGCGGTCACGCCAGGCGTCCGCATTCCGCCCAATCAGCCGGCTGAGCGAATCGTGCGCCTCCCGCTTGGTGGGTGAATCCACCGGACTCTCGGTCGTCGAGGCCCGCGCGAGGCGGATGAACGTCCGGTAGTCCTCCTGGGGCATCACCGCCTGGAAGCTCTGGCCCCGGCCTGCCAGTGCGTCCATGCCGTCGTCACCCGGACCGTATGTCACGAAGCGGATGCGGATGTCGGCCTTGAGGGGATCCGTTCCCAGGTCGACGCGACGCACCGTCAGGGTCCCGGCTGAGAAGTCCGGCGGGATCAACACCTCGAGGTCGGCGCTGGGAATGTCGCTGCCGACCAACGTCGCCCCTGCCTGGACCTCGGCAGAGAGGAGTGCCGTGGCGGTCTGGCCGTGGATCGCCAAGACCCAGCGACCGCCGCTCTGCGCCGGCGTGGCGACATCGAAGCGGCACTCCGTCCGCGGGGCCTCGCCGCTCTGATCGACAACTCTGGCGCTGAACTCGTAGACCGCGTGCAGCTCGTCCGCCGTGCTGCCCGGTGGGCCCGCGGCTGAGACGACCGTGCACGCCGCCTGTAACCGAAGGGAGGGACCGGCCGGCTGGGTCTGCGCACCTGCGGGCGCGCAGAGGACGCAGATGGCCGCGGCTGCCAGGGCGACTCGAGCGGGACCGCGGTCGGCGTCGAAGGTCATCGGGTCGTCACCTTTCTGCAGTCGACTCCGACGAACGACGGCAGGGATCGATCGGGCGCCGCCTGGACGACCGCGGATCGCTGGGAACCCTCGTCCGGATTGCCGCCCATCGTCCAGAAGACGCTGAAGTTGAGCAGCGGCCGCTTCGGGCGCGATCCGCCTGGGGGATCGAGCTGCTCCCGGACCCAGGTCTTCAGATTCTCAGGGAAGGCAATCGCGACCTCCGCGCTGCGATCGGGTTCATCCCACCAGGTCAGTGCGCCCCTGAGACTCTGACACTCGAACACCGGGTTCTGCTGGTTCGGTTTGCACTCACAGAGGAACCCCCGCATGCCGTGATCGAGCTTCTGGGCCACCAAACGCGGTTGCAGGTCTTGACCTCTGGCCCAGACCCTCCGGCAGTAGTCGGCAGTCCAGCGATCGCGACTGCCGCTTTCGCAAGCCGTCACCGCGACCTCGCTGGTCGAGATCCCGCGTCGTCCGTTCGGGTCCGGGGACAGGGTTGTGTCGAGCGGCCCCCGCCCGCCCGAAGACTGTCCGGCGTGAGCGGCCATGGCCGCGACGATGCTCATCGCCACGACCGACGGGACCAGGACACTAGAACGACCAATGTGCCATGTCATGCGTCAAGCCCTCCGACAGCCATTCGCGCACGGCGCCACGAGAGAGCGGCGCGTCGTACCTGAGGACCTTTCCCGTCGAACCGTCGCCTCCTGGCGTCGCTCGTGCGAACGCGGTGTCGTCGAGCCCGACCTCGACGTGCAGCCACTCCTCCCGCGCCTCGTCTCGCCAGAGTCTCGCGCCCGTCACCGGGCCGTATCCGTACCGCCGATGGACCAACGTGTAGTCGCCCAGCCCCCATCGCCGACCCCGACGCAGCACCTCGACGACGTGCCGGTGGTCCGCCTGGCCGGCGAGGACGAGGGTGCCGCAATCCTCCGAAGCGTCGAGAAGCCTGACGGCATGGTAGTCGAGGACCGGGCGACGAGCCGGCGTCAGCACCGGGGCGTTGCTCCGGTCCAGGCCGCCGACGCGCGCGAGCGCCTCGCTGCACATGCGTGGCGCCAGGTCGGGCTCGTGCGCGGGCATGCGTTCCCGTATCGGATGTCGTGCCGCGCCAGACAGACGCCCTGGTGCGGACGTGAAGGGCACTCGCGCGATCAGGATCAGCGACGCCGCATCGAAGTGCACGACGATGCGTTCGTGCTCGATCTCGGTGCGCTGGAGGGCGACGAGCGCGTCGGTTGGCCCTGCCGTGACGATGCCCTCCAGGGCTGCGACCTTGCGCTGGAACGCCGGATTGATCGGGCCTGCAGCGCCGACGAGGCGGGTGACCTCCCAGGCCTGGAGGTATCCGCTCACGTTGCTCACAAGGACGAACTCGTCGTGCGCATCCACCGCGACCGCCGTGACCTGAGCCGCACTCACCGAATCGAGGCAGCCGCGTGTCGGCGATGCGCCCACGTACGATGTGACGCACAGCCAGGAGGAGCCGCGTGCGACGAGGGTCTTGCCGGTCGCGGAGAGCCACGCGCGTTCGACGTCGCCTGGCCGCTCGTCGCCGAGCGGGGCCGGCGTCCAGTCGTCGGCCACCGCCAGCACGCCCTCATGTGCCTCGACGCGGACCACGTGACGCGGCCATGCCAGCGCGAAGACGTCACCGGCCTCGTTCAACGCCATCGGTGGTGGCACGCCGATGTCCTCACTCGCGATCGTCAGATCCCGCCCCGGAACGAGTGGCGTCGCCCCGCAGTCGCTGACCCTCCAGGCCGTGACGCGCACACGGTTCCGAGCGACGAGACGGGTCGCGACGACACGGTCCCCTGAATTCGCGACGGCCACCTGCGCGAGCGTGGCATCGGTGCCGACGGGGGGAAGGTCGATCAGGCATCGGCCGTTCACCGTGGGACCGACGACCGAGAACCTGTCTGGCGCATCGTCCACGCGCTGGAGCCGCACGCGCCCGTCGGTCGACACGTAGCTTCCTCGGCCGGTGCCATCGCCTTCTGCGGTCGCCCCGGCTCCGGCCGTGGATGGCGAGGGGGCCAGCTTGATGAGTGTCGCGCCGAGGATCTCCTGCACGGCGTCGTCGAACTCGTCGGGATAGAGCACCTCGGCCAGCCGTCCCCAGGGGCTCGCCAGGAACGCCGTCGCCGTCCCGACGGCCTGGTCCAGCGGCCGATCGGGATCGACGACCTGCCACGTCGCGCTGCGCAGCTCGAGCGCCGTCAGCCGACGCAGGGCGAGGACCGACGCCACGAGCACGAGCGCGGCGAGGATCGCCGCGCCGGTCCAGTTCAGCCGGCGGCGCGTGGACAGGAACCGCAGCGACTTGTCCAGCTCGCCGACGACCGTTGCCGACAGGCCCTGTCGCGGGTCGCAGAACTCGCAGCTGATCGCGCGATCGAGCGAGACGAACGACTCGTCGGCGAGGAGCGGCCAGTCCCCTCGCGTGAGCTCTCTGGACGCGCCGAGCGGTACCCTGAAGATTCCGCGGCCGCTCTCGACCGCGAGGTCGATCTCCTTGGCCACCCATGTCGACTGTCGGGCGAGTGGAGTGTCGATGAGCACGACCAGGCCGGCGCGCCCCACGAGCCTGAGCATCTTCTCGAGGTCGCTTCCGACGCTGAAGTCGGCCGTGTCGAGGCAGGCGTAGAACCGGGCGCGGCCCAGTTGTTCGAACAACTGGTCGGCGAAGGGCTTTCCGTCCGTGTGGGCGTGACTCAGGAAGGCGTCGTGCCCGAACAGCCAGGTGCCGAGAATCCGCTGCCAGGCTGCCGCACGGCGCCAGATCGTCTCGACGCCGCCGTCGGCTCGTGGGGCTGCGGCGAGAGGGGGCGGCTGTGCTGGCTCGTGGCGTTGCACGACGAGTCCTCCTGAGCCGAGGCGAGTGCGGGCGGCACTATAACACCCCCCCGTCCGGGGCCGTCGTGCGGGGGAGAGCCGCGCCGGCGATGCCCTGGCGTGCGCGTCCGCCGCGCCGGCCTCAGCCGCGGGCGCTCCCCGGGCTGCCGGGAAGAGCCTCGACGCGCCGCTGCAGGCCCGCCAGTTCGTCGTCGGCCTGGCGCAGCGCCGCGCGGCTGGCCTCCAGCCGGTCGCGCTCGGCCGCGACGAAGCGCGTGTAGGGCGCGACCGCGTCTCGGACGCGGACGATGCTCTTCTCGATCTCGGCGTCGAACTGCGACGTCAACGCCCCGACGAGCTGTTCCCGCATCGCTTCGAGCTTGCGGCGCAGGGAGGCTTTCGCCCTGGCCCGCCGCACCGGGATCACGAACAGTCCGATGGCCGCCAGCGTGCCCGCCGCCAGGATCCCGGTGACGTCCGCGAAGGTCGTCGTGGCCACCGCCGTCACCGCCGCGCCGAGCCCGATGGCGCCCACCTCCGCCAGGGCCGTGCCGGCCACGGCCAGGCGCACGGACTCGGCCATCGCTTCACCTTCCTTGGCGAGGTCGTAGGTCTCCACGGTCCGCTCCGCCGCGCGGCCCACCGTGTCCAGCAGGCGCGCCCGGTCGGCGTCGAAGCGCGGGTCGATGGCGCCGGCCAACCGGTGCGCGTGGGCCTCGCGGCGCGTCCGG
The DNA here is from genome assembly GCA_041394705.1 of Vicinamibacterales bacterium. Lineage (GTDB taxonomy): Bacteria > Acidobacteriota > Vicinamibacteria > Vicinamibacterales > UBA2999 > CADEFD01. The sequence goes on along the minus strand of JAWKHS010000011.1, from coordinate 39,125 downwards.
ATGCGCTCCATCACGCCCTGCCACTGCCTGAGATCGCTCGCCACCATCCAGTCGATCACGTCGTGTACCTGGCGCTCGATGCGCTTCGGCATGTCCTGGATGACGTCGCGCGCGAACTCCGCCTTGATCCGGCTCGTGTTCAGGAGATCGACGATCCGTCCCAGCCGCAGGGTGTCGTCGAAGAACAGCACGCCCCGGCGTTCGAACTCGTGCAGCACGTTGTCCACCGAGGCGAGCCGGTGCCGGAACTCCCGCCCCATGTCCTCGCGGTACACCGACAGCTGGCCGTCGATGTCCTGGATCGCGAGCACGTCGTCGGCCAGCACGCCCAGGTCCCCGTCCACGGCGGCCAGGCCACGCCGGATTACGTGGCGGCCCACCCCGATCGGGTTGAGGAGCTTGAGCCGGACACGCTCGCGCGGGTCGAGCTCGGCGGCGAGGAACGCCTCGAAGGCGGCGAAGGGCGGCGCCGCCACCGCCAGGTCGTCGCCGGCCAGCTTCGCCCTGAGCGCGGGGCGTGCCGACAGGGCGAACACCGGCGGCTCGGTGCCGAGCAGGGCGGCCGCACTCGTGCGGACGAACGTCTGCACGGCCTCGAGGTCGGCCGCCGTCTCGAGGATGTCGGCCTTGTTCACGACGACCACGATCTTCTTGCCCCACTCGCGGATGCCGCCGAGGAAAGCCCGTTCGGTCTCGGTGAAGGGGCGGTCGGCCGACGTCACGAACAGGATCACGTCGGCGCGCGGCACGAAGTCCGTCGTGATGGCCTCGTGTTCGCGGAAGATCGCGTTGGTGCCGGGGGTGTCCACCACGTGGATGGCCCGGAGCATCTCGGCCGGGGCCGTGACACGATCGAGGGCGTCCCCGGCGGGGGTGTGCGCGATCGACGAGCCGTGGGTGAGCAGCTGCACGCGGCGCGTGGTGGGCGTCGCGCCCTCCTCGAGGACGCGCTGCCCCACGAGCGCGTTGATGAACGTGCTCTTGCCGGAGTTGAACTCGCCGACCACGACCAGCAGGAACAGCTCGTCGAGTCGCGCGATCGACTGCGCCAGGGCGTCGGTGTCGGGACCCGCGGCGGCGACCCGTGCGAGGGCGACCTGCAGGCGCCCGAGCGCCGCGCGTTCGTCGCGGAGCAGCGCCTGTTCACCGTCGGTCAGCAGGGCGAGCATGCCTCACCGTACCAGATACGAGCGCCGCGCGGGCCGAGAAGGCCTGGACGCGCCCGCTCGCCCTCGACGGCAAGACGCTCGCCTAGCGCGTCATCGGGGGCTGCCCGGCACGCGGAACGTCGTGTTGTCCGGCCGGGCGACCCGCGTCTCGACGGGACGCGGCAGCTGGGGCACCCAGTCGTACGGCACGCGCTGCGCCCGGAAGATGCGGTTGGTCCGCGTCGGGTCGTCGCCGAAATACGGGCTCACGTACTCCCACACGATCGCCTTGTCGGCAGTGAGCTCGAAGATGCGGCCGTCCCATCCTTCGGTCACCAGGGTGTTGCCGTTCGGCAGCCGCTGCACGCTGCTCACGTAGTGGCTGAAGAACGAGACGCTTTCCTGGCCGCCGATCGAGTACTCCCAGACCTTCTCGAAGGTGACGGGATTGACTTCCAGGACCCGGGACTGGATCCGGCGCACGCTGCCCCGGCCGGTCGGCGCGGCGGCATTGGGCGGCCCGTAGCCGGCGATCCCGCCGTTGTCGAACACCAGCAGGTTGCCGGCACCGGGCAGGCCCTTGGGAATCACGTGCGGATGGTGCTGGCCGATGATCTGGCCGAGCGCCGCAAGCGCCGGCGTCTCGCGGTAGTCGGGTCCCATCCGCCACACGATTGCCCCCGTGTCGTGATCGATGATGGCGATGAGACAGGCCTCGCGGCTGCTCCACAGGATGTTGTCGGGCTTGAAGCGGCGATCGCCGGCGTCGAACCACCGGTTCGGCCCGACGTACGAGGCCGCGTTCATGTGCAGCCAGTCGGCGCTCCCGCGCGCCTCGCCCCAGTTGGGATCGTCGTGCAGGGCCTTGCGGGCCTCGGCCGTGAAGCCGAATTCCTCGATGTGGTCGCTGGCCAGCCACTCCCAGACGACGCGGCCGTCCCAGTCCACCTCGATCAGGCGATCGTCCTCGAGCAGCCGATCGCTGACGGCGGGAGCGACCACGTTCCTGTGCGTGACGAGCAGCGTCCGGCCGCGGTCCACGAGCGGCAACGCGTCCGGCGCGTAGTCGCCGTTCGGACTGCCTTCCCGCTGCCAGTCGTGGTGCTGCCGGGCGAGCCAGGTGTCCTTGCCGTCCACGTCCACCCGATCGGCCCGATCGAAGGACCACACGACGCGCCCGTCCCAGTCCACCTGCACGAGCGACCGTGCCTCCTGGTGCGGCCGGCGGCGCCGGTCGCCGCCCATGAGGAAGCCGCCAGGCAGGAGCCGCATCGGCCCCGGCACGGCGGCCACCTCGGGCCAGCGCTTCACCAGGCGCCCGTTCATGTCGATGACGACGGCGCCCTGGTCCGCCGGCGGCCCGAACACGGTGTAGCCGCTCCAGGTCTTGTCCGGCTCGTAGATGGTCGTGCCGGTGGGGTAGACCGTCGGATACGCGACGAGGGCGGTGCTGGCGAGCGCGAGGTGCGCCGCCACTGACAGTCCGCGGATGCGACCAGCGTGCATGAGTCCCTCCGAGGCGAAGCGACGCACGCGGCGGCAGTGGACGACCCGACGACCGGCGCGCGGGTGGTGACCGGAAAGCGACGGAAGTATAGATGACGGACGCGCGGGTCGCGCGTCGCTGCGATCCGCAGGCGACGGCGGACCTCCCGGCCCCGGCTCGCCAGCCAGCGCCCGATGAAGGCCTCGGAGCGTCCACCGCCGTAGGCGTCCGCCGTGTCGAACGCCGAAGCTCCCGCATCCCAGGATGAGCTGCGACGTCGTCACGCCCGAGCGTCCGATGGTCCGCTGATCCATGGACGGTTGCTGTGTATAACATGGCCGCGCCGTGCCGATTCCCTCCCGGTCTGCCGCGGCGCCCGTTCGCGGGCGCCTGCTCCGATTGCTCGGCGTCGGCTTCGGCCTGGCCGTCACCGTCGGCAGCATGCTCGGCGTGGGCATCCTCCGGACGCCCGCGCTCGTCGCGGCCCAGGTGCCGTCGACTGGCGGCGTGCTGACGGTGTGGGTCTTCGGCGGCCTCTACTCCGTCCTGGCCGCGATCTGCCTGACCGAGCTCGGCACGATGCTGCCCAACGCCGGCGGCTACTACGCCTACGCGCGGCGGGCGTTCGGCGACACGGTGGGCTACGCCGTCGGATGGACCGACTGGATCTGCTACGGCGCGGTCCTGGGCTACGTGTCGATCGGGATGGGCGAGTTCGTCGGCGTCCTGGTGCCCGGGCTGGCCTGGGCCACCAAGCCCATCGCCCTGGGCACGGTGGCGCTCTTTGCCGCGCTCCAGCTCGGAGGCGTGCGCCTGAGCGCCTGGTTCCAGCAGGCGACCACGGCCGTGAAGTTCGCCGCGTTCCTCGTGCTCGTGGTGGCCTGCCTCGTGTACGCGGCCTCCGGCGGCGCGCCCGCGCCTGCGGCGGCAGCCGTCGCCTCGCCGGGCCTCGCGGGGGTCGTGTACGCGGTGCAGGCCGTGGTCATCACCTACGGCGGGTTCCAGAGCGCGCTCTACTTCGCCGAAGAGGATCACGACCCTGCCCGGAACCTGCCGCGGTCGCTCATCGGCGGCGTGTCGGCCGTGCTGCTCGTCTACGTGCTCGTCAACGTGGCCCTGCTGGCCGTGCTCCCGGTGGCGACGCTGGCCGGATCGACGCTGGCGGCGGCCGACGCGGCGCAGCTGGTGTTCGGTGGGCGCGGCGGTCAGTTCATCACGCTCCTGTCGATCGTGTCGCTGCCGCCGCTCCTGAACGCCATCCTGATGATCGGCGCGCGGATTCTGTACGCGCTCGGCCGCGACGGCCTGCTGTGGGCGGGCACGGCGCAGGTCGGCGCGTCGGGCACGCCCGGCCTCGCCACCGTGCTGACGACCGTCGTGGCGGCCGTGCTCATCGCGACCGGCACGTTCCAGACGCTGATCGCGGTGGCGTCCGTGTACCTCGCGGCCAACTGCTTCGTGACCTGCGTGGCGCTCATGGTGCTGCGGCGGCGCGAGCCGGCGCTCCAGCGCCCGTTCCGGGCCTGGGGCTATCCGGCCTCGGCCATCGTCGTCATCGTCGCGTCGGGGGCGTTCCTGGCCGGGACCGTGGCCGGCGATCCCAGAACCGCGGCAACGGCCGCGGGTCTGCTGGCCCTGGGCTTCCTGGTGCGACCGCTGGCGGCGCGTCTGTCGCCGGTTCCCGTGGCCTCGGCACTCGATGCGTAACAGCCTGCCGATGCCGCGACGCCGCGTGGCCGACGCGGCTGCCGGGCCGTCCTACGGGGCGATCACCCGGAGCCTCGGAAAGTAGAACCGATAGCGCCGGGCGTCCCGCGTGAGCAGCGTGTGCCCGGCCACCGCCGCGTGCGCGCCGATGTAGAAGTCGGGCAGCGGCGCGGACATCGTGCCGCCTCGGCGCTTGTACTGCACGAACGCCCGGCCCGCCAGGAACGCCGCCGGCCACGGCAGCGGCTCGCGGCGCACGTACGACTCCGGGAGCGCGGCCTCCACGTCCTCGAGTGAGGAAAACCCGGCGGACACCTCGGCGAAGACGATCGGATTGATGACGAGCGGGCCGCGCGACAGACAGCGCGTGAGCATCGCATCGGACCACTCACGCCACTCGGACTGCTCGTCGAAGAGGTCGATGAGGACGTTCGAGTCAACGAGCGTCGATCTCATCCGGGTCCTCGCGGAGAAGCGCCAGGAGCTCGCGGCTGCGCACGCGCATCTTCGCGCCGTGCGCCTTCAGGTGGGCCACCACCCGCTGTGCGTGCGTGGCGGCGCCCTTCTTGGGGCGGATGACGGCCTCGCCCCCCTTCACCGCGAATTCCACCTCGGTATGCGGGTGCAGGCCGAGCTTCTCGCGGATGTCCTGGGGAATCGTGACCTGGCCCTTGCTCGTGATGCGCATGGTAATACCGACGCCGGTAAGAATCTTACCACGCGGGCGCGTGCGCCCGCCGGCGCGCGGCTACCGTCCGCGAAAGACGTCCGGCGCCTTCGTGACGAACGCCGCGACGCCGTTCCTGAAGTCCTCGGTATGGCCCAGCGCGGCGATGGCCTGGGCCTCGAGCTCCATCTGCGACTCGAGGCTCTCCTGCGTGGACTGGTGGAACAGCCGCTTGGCCGCCCCGTACGCGAGCGTGGGTCCCTGGGCCAGCTCGGTGGCGAACGCCGTGACCGCCGGCGTGAACTCCGCGTCCGGGTGCACGCGCGTCACGAGGCCCCAGTCCAGGGCTTCGCGCGCGGAGAGCGGCCGGTTCGTGTAGTGGAGCTCCATCGCCCGGCGCAGCCCGACGATCCTCGGCAGGAAGTACGACGACGACCCGTCGGGGCAGGCGCCGATCTTCGCGTACGCCATCACGAAACTCGCCGACTCGGCGGCCAGGACGAGATCGCCGGCCAGCGCCAGGCTCATCCCGCCGCCCGCGGCCACGCCGTTGACGGCCACGATCACGGGCTTGGGCGTGCGCGCCAGCCGCGACACCGCGCCGTGGAGGTAGGTGGTCAGCTCCTTGATGACGATCCCGATGCGCCCGCCGCTCTCGTGGAAGTCCTTCACGTCGCCGCCCGCGCAGAACGCCGTGCCGGCGCCGGTGAGGACGATGCAGCGCACGGCCCGGTCCTCGTCGGCCTCGAGCACCGCGTGGAAGAGCTCCCGGCCCAGCGTCAGGTTCAGGGCGTTGAGGCGCGCGGGGCGGTCGAGCGTGATCGTGGCGACCGCGTCCCGGAGGTCGTACCGGAGGGTCTCGAACGGCATGCGGGGACTGTAGCACCAGCCCGGACGGATCTATCGTGCCAGGGCCTCGGTCAGCACGCGGCCCGTGGCGTCCGGCAGCAGCACCCCCGTCAGGAACGCGACGGTCGGCGCGATGTCGAGCGGCGAGACCGGCTGCATGTACTGGCCCGGGGTGATGCCCGCCCCGAAAAGAATCACGGGCACGTGGGTGTCGTAGCGGTGGGCCGTGCCGTGCGACGTCGTGTCCACCGACGTCGTCCAGTACGCCTTGGGCATCATGAACAGGTCGCCGCTTCTGCCCGGGAACTGGCTGAGCGCGGCCGCGCGGCGCATCCGGTCCGGCGAACCGGCGCCGGCCGCGATCTCGTCGCGGGTGTAGGCGCGCATGACGCCCGGTGTGTCGCGGACCACGTGGAGCACCCGTGCCATCGCCTCGGGGTTCGCCGACAGCGTCTGGTACGCCCCGGCCGGCAGGTAGATGTCGGCGTTGTTCACGATGGTGCGCCCGGTCATGGGCCCGATCGCGGCGGCGAGCGCGGCGTCGATCGCCCCGGCCAGGGCCGGCTGCGAGATCCGGCCGCCGTCGTAGCCGCGGGCCTTGATGTGCTCGGGCACCGGCGAGACGCCGTGATCGGCCGACAGCGCCAGCACGTAGCGCCCGCGGCCCACGTCGGTGTCGAGCTTGTCGAGGAGCGTCGCCAGCTCGCGGTCGAGCCGCACGAGCACGTCCTGCACCTCGTGCGACTCCGGTCCGAAGTCGTGGCCGACCTTGTCGAGCGCCGAGAAGCTCACGGCCAGGTAGTCCGTGCCTGGTCCGCGGCCCAGCTTCAGGCCGTCCAGGGCGGCCGCGGCCAGTCCGGCCAGGTAGGCATCCGAGAACGGGCTCGCTTCCCACGAGTCCGTGAACACCTTGTCGAGCCCGTCGGCGCGGCCCTCCACGGTGTGGGGGAAGGTGCGGTTGCGCTCGGAGACGCCCCGCGGGGGGATCGACGAGACGCCGTAGAGATAGTGATCGGCCGGCAGCGCGCGCTGCCAGGTCCGGCCCACCTCGCGGCGGATGTCGTGCGCGGCGATGTAGTCGGCGAAGAAGGGCGCCGGCGTTGTGGCGAACGCGCTCGACGTGGTCCACTCGCCCGTGTCCTCGTCCTGCCAGATCACGGCGTCCGGGTGGTGCCCGCCCAGGGTGATGGCCGACCGCGCCTTCAGCGAGATGCTCACCACGCGCGGCGCCGCGGGCGCCTGCAGGCGGAGCTCGTCGGCGTAGGTGGTCGTCGCCAGGCGATCGGCGCTCTGGCCGAGGCCCTCGATGGGCCGGCCGTACGGGACGAGCGGCTTACCGGCGTCGTCGGTGCACCGCGTGAGCCGCGTACCGCCAGGGTCCACCCACTGGTTCTGGACCATGCCGTGCACCGCGGGCGGCGCGCCGGTGGCGATGCTGGCGTGGCCGGCGCAGGTCACGGTGCTGAAGTACGGGTAGTCCGCCTGACGGAACCAGGCGCCTTCGGTGACGAGGCGCTTCAGGCCGCCCGACCACTGGTGCTGATAGCGGACGACGTAGTCGCCGCGCATCTGATCGACGGCGATGACGACCACCAGCCGCGGCCGGACCGGCTGCGCCAGGGCGGGGACGGTGAGGGCAAGGACAAGGACGGCGGCCAGCCGCAGGCACGTTCGCATGGCGCTCCGAATTGTAGTGGACGCGCCTGCCGCGAGCGATCGGGCATGGCGGCGCCGGCGGCGGGCGCCAGGTCAGTCGACGAACCACCGGAGCAGCGTGCGGGCCGCGTCGGGGACGATCCAGTGGGGGCCGTCGAACTCGTAGTACGTCACGTCGTAGCCGAGGCGCCTGAGCTCGGGCACCACGCGCAGGCGGCTCGTGCGGACGTTGTAGACGGTGTCCCGCGTGCCGTGCCCGACGAAGACCCGCGGGCGCCCCACGGCGGGGCCCGGTGGCGCCATCCATCCGGGCGCGACGGCGGCCAGGTGGGTGAAGAGATCGCCGTTCACGATCCCGATCGACAGGGCGTAGTAGCCGCCGTCCGACAGTCCGCCAATCGCCAGCCGCGCGGGATCCACGGCCACCCGGTCGAACGTGACGCGCAGCGCCTCGTCGATGAAGCGGACGTCGGGGCCGAACGGGCTGTCCACGCCGTCCCAGGTGTTGTCACGGGCGTCCAGCGCCAGCATGACGACGCCGAACTCGTCCGCCAGCGGAAACTTCTCGCGGAAGTCGTCCGCGCTGCCGCCGCCGCCGTGCAGCCACACGATGAGCGGGAGGGGACCGCCCTGGTCCGCCTGCCGGGGGATGTACAGCGTGCCGTCCCGCCACCACGATCCGAGGCCGAGCGGGTGCTCGCCGGGCGCCGCGCGCGCCGTCGACGGCGTTGGCCTCACCGTGAGACGGACCGTCTGCGGCCCTCGCGCGCACCCGGCGAGGGGCAGGGCCGGCAGCGCCGCGAGGACCTGGCGCCGCGACCAGCGCCGGGGCGTCGGGGGCACGCGTCGCATCACGCCGTCAATTCTGCCGGGTCGGCCATCGGCCGTGAAGCACGACCGCTCGTGAGCCTCCTCGAGGCGCACGCGGCCGCGTCCGGGTTGCCTGGTCTTCGGGCTCGGGCCCTGCCCGCAGCCCGGCGCGACCGGACGGCACGCCTGGTGGCTCTACCCCCAGGCGCCGATCGCCTTGCGGACCATGACCAGCTGCCCCACGTGATACGCGGCGTGGTCGGCCGCCAGCAGGATCGCCCGGAGGTAGGTCTGGCGGGCGTCGCCGGTGGGCACGCTGGCCGTCAGGTCCTCCACCTCGCGCGCCAGCGCCTGGAGCCGCGTTCGCGATGCGACGCAGGCGGCGATGCTGGCGGCCCAGGCGGCGTCATCGGGCGGGGCGGGATCGGCGGACCAGTAGTCGTCGGGCCACGTCCGGTCGTGGGAATACGCCGGGTTCAGGCAGAAGTCCAGGATGTCCGCCTGGGCGATCCGGATGTGCTCCAGCAGCTGCCATGGCGAATGCTCGAGACCCGGTGCCCTGGCGCCGCGCCGGGCCGCCTCCAGACCGGCCACGGCCGCATCGAAACCCGCATGGGCCTCCTTCCATTCCAGCACTCGCACCAGGTGCTCGCGCACCGCGTCATCGGGACGGCGCATGTCGACCCTCCGTGTCCAGGGCCCGGCAGTCGCGCCTGGGCCGGTCCGCCTGCTGTGACGCCGCCGGGCACGGCCGGGGTTCACCGGGCCACCATGTCACACTCTTCACGGCCATCTCGTCCCCATGTCAGGAGACGATGTCATGGTGAAGTGGCTGATGCACCGGGGAGTCCGCGCGTTCGAGCGGCAATGGCAGTACGACGCGGGATACCTCCACGAGCTCGTCGAGGCGGACCCGCGCGCGGCGTGGCTGTTCCAGCGCGCGACGGCGCTCGGGCGATACCGGAAGGACGTGCCCCCGGCGGCGCTGACGGCGGCCGCCCTCACGGCCGTGCGGGCCGAGGACTGCGGACCCTGCACCCAGCTGGGCGTGGCCATGGCCGAGAAGGCCGGTATCGCGCCCGAGGTGCTCCGCGCCGTGCTGACGGGTGACGCGGCGTCGATGCCCGACGACGTGGCCCTGGCCTGGCGCTTCACGCGCGCCACGCTGGACCACGACCCGGCCGCCGACGGCTACCGCCGCGAGATCCAACGGCGATGGGGCCCGCGCGCGGTCGCCAGCCTCGCCTTCGCGATCCTCACCGCGCGCATGTACCCCACGGTGAAGTACGCGATGGGCCACGGACAGGCGTGCACCCGCATCGTCGTCGGCGGTGCGCCGATCGCCGTCGGCGGGCCGGCCTCCGCCGCCTCACGCGGATGACGGGCGATCCATCCGCCACCTTCGAGCCGCATCGGCGCCGCCTGCTCGGGCTGGCGTATCGCATGCTGGGGTCGATGGCCGAAGCCGAGGACGCCGTCCAGGAGGCCTACCTCCGCTGGCACGGTGTCGATCGGGCCGGTGTGGCGACGCCGCGGGCGTTCCTGATGGCCACGACCACCCGGATCTGTCTCGACATCCTGAAGTCGGCGCGCACCCGCCGGGAGCAGTACGTAGGACCGTGGCTGCCCGATCCCGTCGTGGACACGGCCTCCCTGGCGCCCGACGCGCGCACGGCGCTCGCCGAGGACCTGTCTGTGGCGATGCTCCTGGCGCTGGATCGACTCTCGCCTCTCGAACGCGCCGCCTTCCTGCTGCACGACGTGTTCGACTACTCGTTTCCCGAGGTGGCGGCGGCGCTGGACCGGAGCGACGCGGCGTGCCGGCAGCTGGCCAGCCGCGCGCGGGCCCGCGTCCGCGAGGCGCGCCCCGACGGGCCGTCCGCGCGGGGCGCAGCCGCGGGTCCCGTGGCGCCAGGACACGCCGCGCTCCTGAAGGCGTTCATCGAGGCCGCGCAGTCCGGCGACGTCGAGTCCCTGAAGGGGATGCTCACCAGCGACGCGCGCGTCGTGGCCGACGGCGGCGGGAAGGTGACGGCCGCCCTGAACGTCATCGAGGGCGCCCATCGTGCCGCCGCGTTCGTGGCCGGCGTCGTGCGGAAGGGCTGGACGCGCGAGATGTCGGCCCGCTTCGAGGTCATCAACGGACTGCCCGGTCTCGTCGTGCTCGGCCCCGAGGGCCTGGTGCAGACGACGGCGTTCGAACTGGCCGGCGACCGCATCGCCGCCATTTACATCGTGCGGAATCCCGACAAGCTGAAGCACCTCGCGTGAGGTCCGCGGCGCAAGGCCGGCGGGCGCGCCGCGCGCCAGCGGTCCTGGCGGCCGGCCCGTGCACGGCGCGATAATGACGCGCGTGAGACGCAAAGGGGGCTGTATGCCGCGACCAACCAGCCGTTCGCTCCGCCGCTTCGTGCTCGTCCTCGCCGTGGCCTGGATCGCCTCCGGCACGGCGCTCCCGGCGCAGCAGGGTACGCTGTCCCCGGCCGAACAGCAGCGCCGGCGCGACATCGAGGCCGAGCTCCAGTCGGTCGCCGTCGTCGAGCGCAAGGTGATGATGCCCATGCGCGACGGCGTGCGGCTGGCCACCGACATCTATCGCCCGAAGGCCGCATCCGGGCCGGTCCCGGTCGTGTTCTCCAAGACGCCGTACAACTTCAACTACTGGGACGTGCGCAACCGGGTGCCGGCCGACATGTCGACGGCGCTCGCGTGGGTGAAGCAGGGCTACGCCTACGTCGTGCAGAACGAGCGCGGCCACTTCTTCTCGGAGGGCCACTACGACATCCTCGGCGCCCCGACCACCGACGGATTCGACGCCGTCGACTGGATGACGAAGCAGCCGTGGTCCAACGGCAAGGTGGGCACGACGGGCTGTTCGTCCACGGCCGAGTGGCAGCCCGCCGTGGCCTCGCTGGGGCACCCGGGCTTCGCCGCCATGAACGTGCAGGGCTTCGGCGCCGGGGTGGGCCGCGTGGGCCCGTACTACGAGCAGGGGAACTGGTACCGCGGCGGCGCGGTGCAGATGCTCTTCATCACCTGGCTGTACGGCGAGCAGAACCAGGTGCGGCCGCAGTTCCCGAGGGACACGAGCCGCGAGGACCTCGTGGCCGCCTCGCGCCTGTTCGATCTGGCGCCGCAGATGCCGCCCGTGGACTGGGGCACGGTGCTGTGGCACCTGCCGCTGCAGGACATCCTGAAGGAGGCCGAGGGGCCGCGGGGCATCTTCGCCGATGCGATGCCCGTGCCGACGGGTGGCGACATGGCGCGGCGGACGCCGAACGATCCGTCCTGGTACAAGGGCGGCCTGTGGCACGACGACATGCCCCTGAACGTGCCGGGCCTGTGGTTCATGTCGTGGTACGACGTCTCGGTGGGGCCGAACCTCGCGATGTACAACCACGTGCGGAAGACGGCGTCCGCCGGCGTCGCCGACCAGCAGTGGGCCATCATCGCGCCGGTGGCGCACTGCTCGTACACGCGCGCCACCGCCGACACCGTGGTCGGCGAGCGCAGCATGGGCGACGCGCGGTTCGACTACGCGGCCGTCATCAGCGGGTTCTTCGACCGTTTCCTGAAGGGCGAGCGGTCGGCGCGCCTCGAGGCCCTGCCGAAGGTCACCTACTTCACCATGGGCTCGAACCGGTGGCAGACGTCGGACACGTGGCCGCCGGCGGGAGCCGTGACCACGACCTACTACCTGTCGAGCGCGGGGGGCGCCAACTCGCTCGCGGGCGACGGCCGCCTCGTCATGTCGCCGCCGGCCACCGACGCGCCCGATCGCTTCACCTACGATCCCCTGAACCCCGTGATTTCGTACGGCGGCAACGTCTGCTGCACCGGCAACGCGATCCAGGCCGGGTCGTTCGACCAGCGGCGGATGGAGGCGCGACAGGACGTCCTCGTCTACACGTCGGAGCCGTTCACGGAGGGCACGGAGGTCAGTGGTCCGATCACGCCGACGCTGTACGTCTCGTCCGACGCGAAGGACACCGATTTCACGGTGAAGGTGCTCGACGTCTACCCCGACGGCCGCGCCTACAACCTCGACGAGTCGATCCAGCGCATGCGCTACCGCGACGGCTACGCCTCGCCGCCGGTGTGGATGGAGAAGGACCGGGTCTACAAGGTCGCGCTGCAGCCGCTCACCACCAGCAACTACTTCGCGGCCGGCCACCGGCTGCGCATCGAGGTGTCGAGCAGCAACTTCCCGCGCTTCGACCGCAACCTGAACACCGGCGGCCACAACTTCGACGAGCGGACGCCGGTGGTGGCCCACAACGCGGTGCACCACTCGGCGCAGTACCCCTCGAGCCTCACGATCACGGTGGTCCCCGCACGCCGCGGCACCAATTCGGCGCGATGAGGCGGGCAGTGACCGCGTTCGAGACGTCGAGGTGAGGAGCGCGGTCGGACCGGCGCCGGCTCGACGGGGCTGTCGAGCCGGCTCGTCGCATCACGACGCCGTGACGCGGCGATGCCGCTAACGGCTGCTGTCGGCGACCGTCACCTCCGTGCCCACGCGGCGCACGCCCTTCACGGCGCGCGCGGTCTCGATGGCCTTGAGGTGGGCGTCGAGGCTGGCGGCCTTGCCCGACAGCAGGACGACGCCCTTGTTCACCGAGGCCACGTCGATGCTGCTGTTCTTGAGCATCATGTCGGCCTTCAGCGCCGCCTTGACGCGCGCCTCGATGTCCTCGTCGCTCGCGTCGGTCATCTTCTCCGCCGACTGTGGGACCACCTGCAGGAGGTTCTGGACCGCCATCACGCCATCGATGCCCTTCGCCACCTGCTCGGCCTTCGCCTTCTCGGCGTCGGTGCCGACCTTCCCGTGCAGCGTCACCTTGCCGTTCACCGTGTCGACGTTGAGATCGAAGGCGGAGACGTCGTCCGCCGTCATCAACGCGATCTTCGTCTTCGCCGTGATCCAGGCGTCCTTCTGAGCCAGCGCGTCGGCCGGCGCCGCCGCCATGGCCGCGACGGCGAGCGCCGAGGCAATCAACCAGTGCTTCATGAGTTCTCTCCAGGGAAATGCGCGTGAGGCGCGAGTTACACCTGGATGAAGGGAGCAACCCCCGTACCAGACGGCCTCGGCGCAGGGGTGGGGCGAGGGTTCCAACGACCGTCTGACGGCGCAGCCGCGCCTTTCACAGAGTCTGTAGGGCAGGGCACACGGAGGGCAGACCCTTGCCCAAGGGCGGTCGATCACGCCACACCGCCGGAACGGAGGCGGACGGCCGGGGTCCTACACGAGCCCCGTTGGCGGATCCCCCTTGTCGCCGGGCTGCTCACTCCAGGGGTTCGCCGATCGCGTGAACGACGGGGTTGGATCCTTCCAGCGTCCCATCCCGACGCCGACACACCCGGCGCCCACGGCCAGCGCCAGGCCGCTGAGCCCTGCGAGAATCAGCGATCCACCGCGGCCGCCGCCGGACGCGTTCTCCGCCGGCGCCGCCGTCGTGCCCCGTTGGAACGCGAGGCCGGGCCCCGCCCGCTGGTAGGCCGTCACCGCCGCGAGCGCGCCGCACAGCATGAGCACAACGCCAACCGGGATCAGCCAGCGCATCAGGCACCTCCTTTCGAGTCGCCATGGACGAGGCCGCCGCACCGCGGCGTGCCCGCCCCTGGGCCACAGGGAGCAAGGGCCGTTCCACGAGGCCGCGATCTGGTGATCCGCCTCAGCGCTGGCGGCGGGCGATCCGGGCCCGCATCGCCGTGTCGGGGAAGTCGGTGAACACGCCGTCCACGCCGAGGGCGAGGAACTGCCGGTGTTCGCGCAGGGGATCGCCCTCGTACCCCGCGGCCAGGAATGGCGGATCGTCGCGCAGGGTCCAGACGTGTACGAGGAGACCCGCGCGATGCGCGTCCCCCACGAGCGAGGTCGGCGTGCCGAGTCGGCCCTGCCGGTCGGCGGGGACGATCAGCCGCTGATTGGCACCGATACCGGCGGCATAGGTGGCGATGTCCTTCAACCCGGCCGGCGTCGTCATCTCGGCGTAGGTGCGGGCGCTGCCGTCGGCGGGACGTCCGCCGGGATTCAGCAACTGGACGAGCCGCACGCGCGTCTGCCGGTGCAGCCGCCGCAGGTTGTCGACTTCGAAGGACTGGATGAAGACCGGCGCGTCGGACGAGTTCCACCCGAGCGCGTCGAGCACGGCCAGCAGCTTCGGCTCGAGCGGCAGGCCGATGCCGGCGAAGTACGACGGATGCTTCGTTTCGGGATAGACGCCGATGGGCCGTCCACGCGCCTTCGCCTGCGCCTGCGCCAGCGCCACGACCTCCTCGAAGGTCGGGATTCCGAATTGGCCGTCGTAGGCATGGGACCTCGACGCCAGACGCTCCTTCGCCCGGAGCGTCCGGACTTCCTCGAGCGTGAAGTCCTCGACGAACCACCCCGTGATCGTCTCGCCGTCCACGACCGCCGTCCGCCGCCGCGCCGGAAACTTCGCGGCCGCGTCGGTGGTGGATCCGATCTCGTTCTCGTGCCGGGCCACGAGCACGCCGTCCTTGGTCGAGACGAGATCCGGCTCGATGAAGTCCGCACCCTGTTCGATGGCCAGCGTGTAGGACGCGATCGTGTGCTCGGGCCGATGGCCGCTGGCGCCGCGGTGGCCGATGATGATTGCGGGGGAGGCAGCAGTGGCGGACGCCGGGCGCGCTGGCGCCTGGGGAATCACGGTCGTGGCCGCCAGCAGGACGAGAACGCCAGCCAGCGCCGTCGTCCGGAGGGCGGCGGCGCCGGGCCTGGCGCCAGGTGCGGGGGGCGAGGGGGGCGTGGGTCGCATCGTGTCGGCGGAACGAGCGGCTCCGGCCGGAGGTTCCGTCCGGTAGCTTGCCACGACCGCGGCCGGGTCGTCGCGACGGACGCGTCGACCTCGCGGACCGGGCGTATCATGTGGCCTCGCGTCCGTCAGGCCCTCAGGAGGGGTAATGCAAGAGCCCGACGCGCGCACCGGCGGCCGCCCTCCCGGTCCGTCGCTGCGACGGCGCCTGCCGCTGCTCATCAGCGGCCTCGTCCTCGCCGTGCTCGGAGTGGTCGTGGCCGCGGCCTACCAGGGCGTCGTGTCGACGCTCGAGACCGGGGCGGGCGACCGCGCGCGGAGCGCTGCCCGGCAGGTGAACGTCCTGCTGACGTCGTTGACGGGCCAGTCGCTGGCGGGCCTGCAGCGGGTGGCGCCCGCCGCGCGAACCTATGTCGACCGTCCCGGCGACGCCACGCGCGCCGAGCTGCTCGAAGCGATCGCGCCTCTCGCGCCATCCGCCACCCGCCGGGTCACCGTCTGGCGCCGCGGCGAACGCGTGCTCGCCCTGCCGGAGCCTGACTCGAGCGGTGCGGGGGCGCCCGGACTCCTGCCGCTTCCGTCCGGGCGGCCCGGGCCCGGCATCGGTCCGATCCAGGCCGATGGGGACCGCGCCTTCGCCGACGTCACGGTGGAGGCGCCGTCATCCGGCAACGGGGCGCCGGCGGCGATCAGCCTCCGTTCGGTCCTGAGCATCACCCCGCCGGACCTCTTCGGCCGGCTGATCGGCGACGACGCCCGGATCCTGCTCGGGAACCGCGAAGGGGCCGTCTGGACCGATCTGGCGCACGTGGTCACCGGCCCGCCCGTGGACCGCGGCTCTGACGCCTCCCAGCAGTACCGATCGAGGGGCGCGGGCCGGATCGGCGCCTCCAGCGCCATGGACGCGACGCCGTGGGTCATCTGGGTCGAGTTTCCGCGCGAGACGATGGTGGCGAGCGCGACGACGTTCCTGCGGCGGATGATGGTCCTCGTCATCGGCGTCGGGGTGGCTGGCATCCTCCTGGCCCGGTGGTTCGCCACCAGCATCACGGCGCCTCTCGCGACGATGACCGAGGCGGCCGAGGCCATGGCCGGGGGCGACTACACGGCGCGCGTGGACACGCGCCGGTCGGACGAGATCGGGCGGCTCGGCGCGGCCTTCAACGCCATGCGCGACGACGTCGCCCGGCGGCTCGACGAGCGCCAGCGCGCGCTCGACCTGCTCACGGCGAGCGAGGGCCGCTACCGCGCGCTCTTCGATCACGCGCCGGACGGCATCCTCATCGCCGACGGCGGAAACCACGTTCGCGACGCCAATCCGGGCGTGTGCCGGATGCTGGGCTACACGCGCGACGAGCTCGTCGGGATGTCCACGTCCCGCCTCGTGACGGCCGACCAACGGCCGCACGTCGCCGAGGTCCAGGCCGCCGTCGCGGCCGGCGAGGTCTATCACCGCGAGTGGCGCCTCGAGCGGCGCGACGGCTCCGTGTTCGAGGCGGACGTGATCACGACGGCGATGCCCGACGGGCACCGGCTGGCGATGGTCCGGGACGTGACCGAACGCAACCGTGCCGTCGAAGCGGTGCTCGCGGCCGAGGAGCGCATGCGTTTCGCGCTCGAGAGCGCGGGCCTGGGCGTCTGGGAGCTGGACCTCCGCACCGGCGAGGTCCGCTGGTCCGAAATCCTGGAGGCCCAGCACGGGCTGGCTCCGGGGGCGTTCGCCGGCACCTTCGATGCCTTCCTGGCGCTGGTGCACCCCGAGGACCGCGAGCGCGTCCGCGAGGTGGTCGATCGCGCCAGCCGCAGCGGCGCCGACTTCGCCACCGAGCATCGCATCGTGCGTCCGGACGGGGCCGTGCGCTGGATCAGCGGCGCCGGGCGCATGCGGCTGGACGCGGCGGGCGCGCCGATGCGCGGCATCGGCATCTCCGCGGACGTGACCGAGCGCCACAGCCTGGAGGCGCAGTTCCAGCAGGCGCAGAAGATGGAGGCCGTGGGCCGGCTGGCGGGCGGCGTGGCGCACGACTTCAACAACCTGCTCACCGCGATCCTCGGCTACTGCGAGATGCTGCTCGAGGACCTGCGGCCCGAAGATCCCATCCGCTACGAGATCGCCGAGATCCAGAAGGCCGGCCAAGGGGCGGCCAGCCTCACGCGCCAGCTCCTGGCCTTCAGCCGCAAGCAGATCATCGAGCCGCGCGTGCTCGACGTGAACGACGTGGTCCGGGGCGTGCAGTCCCTGCTGCGGCGGCTGATCAGCGAGGACATCGAGGTGGCCGTCACGCTCGACCCGGCGCCCCAGCTCGTGAACGCCGACCGGGGCCAGATCGAGCAGGTGATCATGAACCTGGCCGTGAACGCGCGCGACGCCATGCCCGACGGGGGCCGGCTCGCGATCGCCACCGGAGCGGTCGACCTCGACAAGGACTACGCCGCGGCGCACCTCAACGTGTCGCCCGGCCCCTACGTCATGCTGTCGGTCACCGACACGGGCCAGGGGATGAGCGCCGACGTGCAGGCGCACCTCTTCGAGCCGTTCTTCACGACCAAGGAGGCGGGCAAGGGCACCGGCCTGGGCCTGGCGACCGTCCACGGCGTGGTGACGCGGTCGGGCGGCACCATCGGCGTCTACAGCGAGGTGGGCCGCGGCACGGCCTTCACCATCTACCTCCCGCGCGTCGAGGACGCCGTCACGGACCCGCAGGGGGCGGAGGCCGATGGCGCCGGAACGCGCGGCGGCGGACAGACCGTGCTGGTCGTCGACGACGCCGAGGGCCTCCGCGAGCTCCTGTCCCGCGGCCTCAAGCGCCAGGGCTACCGCGTCCTCGTTGCCGAAGACGCTGCCCGGGCCCTGACGCTGGTGGAGGCGCACCCGGATATCGACGTCCTGCTGACCGACGTCGTCATGCCCGGCGCCAGCGGGCCCGAGCTCACGGGCGAGCTGCTGCGCCGGCGGCCGGGGCTGAAGGTGATCTACATGTCGGGGTACACGGAGGACGCCATCGTGCACCACGGCGTGCTGAAGCCCGGCATCGCCTTCCTGCACAAGCCGTTCACGGCCGAGACGCTGGGCCGCAAGATCCTCGAAGTGCTGGCCAGGGCGTGATGCCGCCCCCGCCCGCGGACCCGGCCGGCACGCTGTGCACGCAGTGCGGGTTGTGCTGCGATGGCACCCTGTTCGGCGACGTGGAGCTGACGGGCCGCCGCGAGGCTGTGCGGCTGGCGATCCTCGGGCTGGACGTGGACGCCGACGACGCCGACGTGGAGCTGCTGGCGCTGCCATGCGCGGCGCTTCGGGGGACCCGCTGCGGGATCTATCCCCTGCGTCCACGCTGCTGCCGGACCTTCGAATGCCGCCTGCTGCGCGCGGTCGCGTCCGGCCAGGTGACGGCGGGCGCCGCGCTGGCGCGCGTGACGGAGGCCAGGACCGAGGTCCGGCGCGTCACGGGCCTGCTCGCGAGGCTCGAGCCGCGCGGCAACCAGGCCTTGCCGCTGGCCGAACGCGTCGCCGACGCGCTGGCCTCGGCGCCGGCCGGAGCGGACCGTGGCGCCGCGCGCCGGGAGGCCCTGGCGGCGGCGATGGCGGCCGTGTCGCGCACGATCCGCTCGACGTTCCTCGACTGACGCCCGCCCGGTGGGATCCCCCGGGGCCGGGCTCGCCGCCGCGCGGCGTCGGCCGGGCGCGCGCCGCCATCGTTCTGTCACATCCGCGCCACGCGCCGTCCACGCGGCCGCCGTCTCTACGAGCAGGGAGACGCACATGACACGCCTGCTCTGGTCGCTTGCCGCCGCTGCCGTGGTGATTGCCGGCGCCGTGGTCTATCTGGGCTCGGACGCGCAAGCCGAGGCGCCGCGCTTCACGCTGGCGCCCGTGACGCGCGGGTCCATCGTGACGACCGTGAGCGCCACGGGCACGCTCGAGCCCGTGGACACGGTGGAAGTGGGCACGCAGACCAGCGGCACCATCGCCACCCTCGGCGCCGACTTCAATCAGTCCGTGACGCGCGGCCAGGTCGTGGCCACGCTCGATCCCGCCGTGCTGTCCTCACAGGTGAACCAGGCCGAGGCCACCGTGATCCGGCTGACCGCGGACCTGGAGCGTGCGCAGGTCCAGCGCGACGACGCGCTGGTGAAGCTCGGCCGCGCGGAGCAGCTGTCCGCGCGCCAGCTGATCCCGGCGCAGGACGTGGACACGGCCCGGTCCGACGCGAAGGTGGCCGAGGTCGCCGTGACATCGGCCCGGGCCCAGCTCGATCAGGCCCAGGCGTCGCTCGATCAGGCGCGCGTGAACCTGTCGCACACCGTCATCACCTCGCCCGTCTCGGGCATCGTGCTCAGCCGCAACGTGGAGGTGGGGCAGACGGTGTCGGCCGGCCTCCAGGCGCCGACGCTCTTCGTGATCGCCAGGAGCCTCGACGTCCTGCAGCTGAGCGCCCGGATCGACGAGTCCGACGTGGGGCGCGTGGCCGCGGGCCAGCCGGTGTCGTTCGCGGTCGACGCCTACCCCGGCCGGCCCTTCGCGGGGACGGTCCGCCAGGTGCGGCTGCAGCCCACCGTCGTGCAGAACGTCGTGAGCTACACCACCATCATCGACGTGCCCAACCCGAAGGGGCTGTTGAAGCCCGGCATGACGGCGACCCTCGACGTGGAGGTGGCGCGAGTCGACGACGTGCTCCACGTGCCGGCGGCGGCGCTGCGCTTCCAACCGACCGACGCGATGCTCGCCGCCGCGTCCCTTGACGGCCGTGCGGGGGCGGCGGGCGCGCCGGCAGGCGCCGCGCAGGCGGGCGCGCGCCGGGGCCGTGGTCCTCAGGCCACGGTGTGGATGCTGCGCGATGGGCAGCTCACGCCGGCTGCCGTCCAGGCCGGGCTGTCCGATGCCGTGAGCGTGGCCGTCCAGTCCGGGGAGATCCACGAGGGCGATCAGGTGGTGACCGGCGTGGCCGCCGGGCTCCCGGCCGCCGCGGCGCCGGCCGCCGGCGGGTCGCCCCTGATGCCGTCGTTCCCGCGGCGTCCAGGCACCGGAGGCGGCGCCCGCCCGGGGCGCTGACGCGCATGACGACGGGCAGCACGCTCCACACGGCCTTCGAGGCCATCGGCCGGAACCTCCTCCGTTCGGCGCTGACGGCGCTGGGCATCATCATCGGCGTCGCGGCCGTGATCGTCATGATGGCGATCGGCGGTGGCGCCAAAGCCGCGATCCAGTCGCAGGTGTCGAGCCTCGGCACGAACCTCCTCACCGTCAGCGCCGGCTCGGCCAGCGTCGGGGGCGTCCGGCTCGGGTCGGGCGGCGTGACCACGCTCGTCGACGGCGACGCGGCGGCGATCCGCGCCGAGGTCGCCGGCGTCGTGGCCGTCTCGCCCGGTATCGGCAACCGGACGCAGGTGGTCTCGGCGCTGGGCAACTGGCAGACGTCGGTGCAGGGCGTGGGCGCCGACCTCCCGGCGATCCGCGCCTGGCCCGTGGAGATCGGCGTCTTCCTGGGGGAGGCGGACCTCGCCCGCGTCGCCAAGGTGGCGGTGCTCGGCGCGGTCGTCCGCGATCAGCTCTTCGGCGCGGGCGTCGACCCGGTGGGGCAGACCATCCGTGTGAACAACCAGCCGTTCACGGTGGTGGGAGTGCTGAGCCGCAAGGGACAGAGTCCGATGGGCCAGGACCAGGACGACACGGTCATGGTGCCCTACACCACGGCGCAGAAGCGGCTGCTCGGCGTGACGCACCTGTCGACCATCACGGTCTCCACCGACGGCACGCGCCCGGTGGCGCAGGTGTCGGCCGACATCGCGGACCTCCTGCGCCGGCGGCACCGGCTCCAGGCGCAGGCGGCCGACGACTTCACGATCCGCTCGCCCGAGGAGATGGCCACGGTGCTCACGTCCACGACGACGACGATGTCGTGGCTGCTGGCGGCCGTCGCAGCCATCTCGCTCGTGGTCGGCGGCATCGGCATCATGAACATCATGCTCGTGTCGGTCACCGAGCGGACGCGCGAAATCGGGCTGCGCCGCGCGATCGGCGCGAAGCGGACCGACGTGCTCGCGCAGTTCCTGGCCGAAGCGCTCGTGCTCAGCCTGGCCGGCGGCGCCACTGGAGTCCTCGCCGGCGTGGGCGCCTCGCGCGTCCTGACGGCGGTCTTCCACTGGACCACCGTCGTGTCGACGCCGTCGGTCGTCCTGTCGTTCGGGTTCGCCGCCGCGATCGGGGTCGTCTTCGGCTTCGTGCCGGCGCGCCGGGCCGCCGGCCTCAACCCGCGTGAGGCCCTGCACTACGAGTAGTGCCCGGCACGACGGAGTCGTGGAGGGTCGCGAGACTACTTCAGGAAGTCCAGCAGCAGCCGCGTGAGGGCCGGGCCCTGCGGCGTCGGGAAGATGTTCTGCGCGTGCCCGTCGCCCTCGAGCAGCTCGAGGCGCTTGGGTTCCGGCGCGCGCGTGAACTGGTCCCGGATGCCGGGCGCCATGGGCTCGTCGCGGCTGGCGATGTACAGGATGCGGCCGGCGTGCATCCGGCCCGGGTCCTCGATGGACACCGGAGACAGCAGCAGCAACCGGTCGATCTCGCCGGGGCGTGCCTCGACCGCCGCGCGTGCCGAGGCGCCGCCGCCCATGCTGGCCCCCACGACGCTGACGGTCCGCGCGCCCTGCGCTCTCGCGTCACGCACGGCGGCGAGGACGTCCTCGAAGAGCGCCTTGGGATCACGACCGGGCGTGGAGGCGCCGTACCCCCGGAAGTCGATCGCCAGCACCACGTGCCCTCGATCGGCGAGGGCCTGCGCCTGCCGGGCCCAGCTCGCCTTGTCGAACCGGGCGCCGTGGGCGAGGACGACGGCGTCGGTTCCCGAGCCGTAGCGATCGGCGACGACGTGGCCGCCATCGGCCGTCGCGAAGCCGACGGCGGCCGGCGCCGCGGGCGCGGCGGCGACGATGGCCGCCGCCGCAAGCACAGCCGCGCCGCCGGCGGCCGCCCAGGACCGACGGACGGCGTGCGAGGTCATCGGCGCGTCACCGACGCCCCCACCAGCTGCGCGACGCCCGCCAGCGTGGTCTGCGCGGCGTTCAGGCCCAGCCTGTAGTCGTCGTCGGTGTAGGTCGTGAGGACGTCGGTGGGCGTGTGGCCGTGAGGATCCCACCCGCCGCCGATCTCGGCGCCGCGCTCGGCCTCGCGGAGGCTGATCGACGGCACGAGGTCCTGGAACCGGTTCGAGTCGGTGTTCGTCATGTGCGGCCCGACCGACGCGGGGTAGTTCGTGGCGTAGGCCTCGTTGGCGGCCTTGAAGCGGAAGGCGAGTGCCATCGATTCGGCGGCCAGCTTCGAGTTGGCCTGGAACTCGATGTTCACGTCGGCCTCGCGCCGCTGGGTGGGACTCACCGTGCCGTCCGGTCCGGGCGCGCCGTGATCGAACATCATCATGTCGTGCTGGATCATCCCGAGCCACTTCGGCTCGGGATAGCGGCCCGACCCCGGCGGCGACTCGATCCCCTGCCGCGGCGCCCGCTGCTGGACGTAGGCCTGCGCGCCCTGGGTGCCGGTCTCCTCGTTGTTCCACAGCGCGAAGCGGATCGAGCGATCCGTGCGGACGTCAGGCGCGCTGAAGACGCGCGCGAGCTCCATCACGAGCGCCGTGCCCGAGCCGTCGTCGTTGGCGGCCTGGTTCACGCCGTGCCCGTCCATGTGGGCGCCGATGATGTACATCTCGTCCGGCCGCGTCGCGCCAATCTTGGTGCAGTACACCTCCTGGCGCTCGCCGTCGGTGGGCTCTTCGGCGTTCAGCGCGCGGAGACGCGCATCCGGCTGCTTGGCGAGATCGCGGTTCACGGTGGGCCGCCGGCCGCGGCCGAAGATCGTGCTGCCACCAGGGCCCTCGCCCTTGAACGGCTCGGGCGCCGCCTCGCCGGGCTCGGCTTGGCCCTGGCCGCCGGGCCGCCGACGGCTCGTGTAGGTGTAGGTGAGCCGCTCGACGTCGCTGCAGCCGTACGACTTCAACTGCGCCTCGATCCACGCGACGGCATCACGGTTCCGCGTGGTGCCCTCGCGGCGATCCCCGAACTCGGTCAGGCCCTGCACCGTGGCCTTGTAGCGGCCCAGGTCGAGACGCCCGACCAGCGTGCGGATGTCGTCGGCACCGGCCGCCTGCTGCCCCTGGAGCGGCGGCGTGGACGACACGGACGCGACGGCCGCCAGCACGAGTGTTCCGAGTCGGAGTCGAGTCACGGCAGGTCCTCTCTTTTCCGCCGGCCCGTGGCAGCGCGGGCCCGGAGCCGACTGGCGGATTCTAGTGTCGCCGGTCGGCGATTCGTCGACGAATTCGCGGTCCGTCCCCGTGCGCGACCCCGCGGCCGCGACACCGGCCGGAGGGGACGGGCATCGAAGCCGCAGCATGCATCTGGCCGAAATCTGGCGGTATCCGGTGAAGTCGATGGCGGGCGAACGCCTGCGCGAGGTGCGGGTCGGCCGGCAGGGCCTGACCGGCGACCGCCTGGTGCACGTCACCCGCCCGGGTGGGCGTGTCGTGACTGCGCGGACCCATCCCCGGCTGCTCGGCCATCGCGCCATCCTCGATCAGGGCGGATTCCCGCTCGTGGACGGCCGGCCGTGGACGTCGCCGGACGTGGCCGCCGAGGTGGAGGCCATCGCCGGGCGCGGGGCCCGGCTCGTGCGCTCGACGGAGGGCCGCTTCGACATCCTTCCGCTGCTCATCGCGACCGACGGCGCCATCGCGGCCTTCGGATACGACGGCCGCCGGCTTCGTCCCAACCTCGTCATCGGCGGCGTGCCCGGCCTCGACGAGCGGGCATGGGAGGGGCGGACGCTGCGCATCGGCGAGCTGGTCATCGCGATCGCCGATCTGCGCGGGCGCTGCGTGATGACCACCTACGATCCCGACACGCAGGCCCAGGACCCCGGGATCCTGCGGAGCATCGTGGACCGCTTCGACGGCCGCCTCGCGCTGAACGCCGCCGTGGTGCGCCCCGGACACGTGCGCGAGGGCGACCGCGTGGAGCTGGTCGCCGCCGACCAACGCGCGTCCGGACTCGTGAGCCGCTGACTCCAGCGCGGAGCCGTCGAGCGCCAGTTCGCCGCTGGCGCGCCCGAACGCGCGGCCTCAGAACTTCACGACGGCCGTGATCGAGGCCGTCCGGCCGGGGGCGAAGACGGCGCGCGTGTCCTGGCTGGCGAAGTACTCCTGATCGAATGCGTTGCGGAGGAGGCCGCGCAGCTCGAGCCGGCGGAGCACGGTGACGCCTGCGCCGAAATCCACGAGCGTGACGCCGGGGACGACGCGCTCGGTGGGCCCCGGGCGATCGTCGTCGGCGGAATGCGCGACGCGGACCTGGGCGAAGCCCCCGGCGCCGAACTGGTGGCGCACCTGCAGGCTGGCGGTGAGCGGGGCGATCCCGTCGAGGTTGCTGCCCGGATCGAGGGCGCGTCCGCGCGCCCGCTGGATCGCGGCCTCGACGGTGAGTCCGCCAGGCAGGTCGGCCTGGGCCTCCGCTTCCACGCCCCGCACCTCGGCCCGGCCGCGATTCCGGAACAGAAAGTCGTCGGTCGTCGGCTGATAGCGCTCGACGAGGTCGGAGATGCGGTAGTGGTAGCCGTACACCGCCGCGCGCAGGCCGCGGCCCGTGTACCGCACGCCGCCATCCACCTGAAGGCTCGTCTCCGGCTCGAGGTCGGGATTGCCCGTGATGAACCCGCGGCCCGAGGGGCCGCGGAAGTAGCGGTCGGACAGGACGGGATCGCGGAAGCCCCGCGCCACCTGCGCGGTGACCGACACGCCACGGAAGGTCCCGGCCGTCGCGGAGACGTATCCTGAGGCCGCGCCATTGCTCGTGTCACGATCGCCGAAGTAGCCGTGGCGGTTCACGGTGTTGACGCGGTCGAGGCGCGCGCCGCCGGCGAGCGAGAGCCACGACGCCGCCGCGCCCTCCAGGCTGGAATACACGGCGGCGTCCAGGCGGCGTGCCGAGTCCACCGAGACGTTCTCGGTGGTCGTGAGGGCGCCGTCCAGGGTGTACCGCTCGAAGATGTCGAGCGCCCTGAGGCCGGTGCGGCCGTTCAGGTCGACGCCGAGTTCCCAGCGCGCGGCCCCGAGCGCGCGGCGGCCGAAACCCCGGACCTGGAAGTCGTGCGCGCCGATGTCGGCGCGCTCCACGCTTCGCCCCGTCGTGGCCGTGGCGAACCGATCCTGATCCGTGATCTGGTCGAAGCGTCCGTAGAAGGCGTTCAGGCCCAGCTCGGCGAAGGGGCCTGCGTCCGCCACGTCGTATTCCGCCGTGATCCGGTGCGAGTTCTCCTCGGGATAGAAGAACCGTACGGTGCGCGAGTTGCTCCGCGGCCGCTCGATGTCACGGCCGAAGTCTCCCTGGTAGGCCACCGACAGCACGCCGTGGCCGACCGTCCTGGTGGCGCGGCCCAGCACGCCGCCGTCGGTGTAGCCCGAGTTGAACACCGGGCCGGACGGCGCGTCCCAGTCGTCCACCGAGCGGCCGTGCCCGGCGACGAGCACGCTGCCGCCCGGGAAGCCCTTCGAGATCTCCGCGGCGCCCCGGCGTTCCGGGATGCCCGTGCCCAGCGTCGCCGACAGCCTGGCGCCCAGCGGCGCGCCGTGCGCGACGCGCCGCGTCGTCATGGCAATCACGCCGCCGAAGGCGTCGGATCCGTATGCGACCGATCCGGGGCCGCGCGCCACCTGGACGCCTTCGAGGATGTGCGGATCCAGGTAGGTCGCGCTCGGACCGACGCGCCGTTCGGAAGTGACGCGGGCGCCGTCGATGAGCAGCAGCGTCCGTCCGGCCGCCAGCCCGCGAATCGCCGGCACCGCGGCCTGCCCTTCGCTGACCTGGTTCACGCCCGCCACGTTCTCGAGCGCCTGGATGAGGTTGGCCGGCGTGCGCGTCTGTATCTCGGTCTGCGACAGGCTGGTGAGCGCCGCGCCCGGCGAGGACTCGATGCTCGGGGCCGCGCCCGATACGGTCACGCGCTCGCTCACGAGCCCGGTGAGCGTGAGGACCAGCGGCTCGCCGGCGTCGAGCCGCTCGACGAGGATCGGCTTCGCGAAGGCGCCGCCGGGGGCGATGACGAGGACCTCGAACGGCACGGGCGGGTCCGGTGTCCACTCGAACCGCCCCTCCGCGTCGGTGATCGTGGCGCCCGGCCGCCCGAGAATCGTCACCTCGGCGCCGGCCAGCGGCGCGCCGTCGGGGCCGATCACGCGGCCCGTCAACGCCGTCGCGGGGACGGCGCACAGCAGGACGGCGAGCAGCCCGAACGGCAGGCGACGCGGGAACATCGGGCCTCAGCGTAACGGAGGGGCTGGAACTACTACCATCGGTCGTAGTTCGAGTTGGGCTCCCCGCGACTGCCCCGACCCGGGCCCGCGCAACGATCCCGGCCGCCGTTGTGACGGAGCATGCGCAGGCGGGGACGAGCGGTCGACCGCCGTCAGGCCGGGCGCCCCCGACCGACCGTCTAAGATGCCATGCGACTGCTCGCCGCTGCTCTCGTTCCCGCCGCCGCCAGCGCGGCCGTGACCGCCACGCTCGCCTGCGGCGCCCCCGCGACCGGCGCTCCCGCGGCGCCGCCGGCCGCCGGGCAGGCGCCAGACGCCGCCGGCGTGTACCACACCCAGTTCGAGAACGACTGGGTCCGTCTCGTGCGCGTGCGCTACCCGGGCCGGACGAAACTGCCCGTGCACGGGCACCCGACCACGGTGACGACCTACGTGTACCTGAGCGAGTCCTCGCCCGTGCGCTTCACCCACCAGGGCACCCGGACGCACGTCGTCACGCGCCAGCCGACGACGCCGGGCGGCTTCCGGGTGTCGCGCGGCGGCGACGAGACGCATGCCGTCGAGAACCTGGGCCCGACGGCCAGCGACTTCCTGCGCGTCGAATTCAAGACCGATCCCGCGGGCGACCGCTCTCCGTACTACCGCGACAATCGCATCCTCGCCGCCGGCGCGGAGCCCGTGAGCGACGTGCGCTTCACGAACCGGCAGATGCGGATCACGCGGATCGCGATTCCCCCGGGCGCGTCCACCGAGGTGGCGACCACCGCCGACGCGCCCGCGCTCCTCATCGCGCTCGGCCAGGCGTCGCTGGCCGTCAACGGCGCGGCGCGCACGTTCGGTGCGGGGCAGGAGCGGTGGATGCCCGTGAACCAGCGCGATCGGCTCGAGAACTCGGGCCAGGCGCCCGCGGGGCTCCTCCGGATCGATCTGCTGACGCCGCCGCGCCAGGCCGGCGCCCGGTAGCGCCAGCACACGGGGAGTGCCGCGCACCGCCGCTCGGCGCCCCGATGAGGGCGCCACGCGATCCGGGCGCGTCGCTATACTGCGGAGGCCGGGAGCGTCGCCCGGATCTCTCGAGGTGGCTCGCATGGCGGACAGGAAAGTGATTGCGGTGGTGGGCGCGACGGGCGCCCAGGGTGGCGGCGTGGCGCGCGCGATTCTCGCCGACCCCGACGGCGGCTTTGCCGTGAGGGCGATCACGCGTGACCCCGAGTCGGCCGCGGCCCGCGCCCTGGCTGCGCAAGGGGCCGAGGTCGTGGCGGCCGACGTGGACGACGAAGCGAGCCTCACGCGGGCCTTCACCGGCGCGTACGGCGCCTACTGCGTCACCTTCTTCTGGGCGCACTTCTCGGTGGACCGGGAACAGGCCGAGGCCCGGCACATGGCCGGCGCGGCGCAGGCGGCCGGCCTCCGGCACGTCGTGTGGTCCACGCTCGAGGACACGCGGCGGTTCGTGCCGCTCGACGACGACCGGATGCCCACGCTCCAGGGCAAGTACAAGGTCCCGCACTTCGACGGCAAGGGCGAGGCCGACCAGTACTTCGCCCAGCTGCCCACGACCTTCCTGCTCGCGTCGTTCTATTGGGACAACTTCATCCACTTCGGATCGGGCCCCAAGCCCGGCCCCGACGGTGCGCTCCTGCTGACCTTGCCCATCGGACAGGCGCCGATGGCGGGCATCGCCGCGGAAGACATCGGCCGTTGCGCCTACGGCATCTTCAAGGCCGGCCCGTCGATGGCGGGACAGCGGCTCGGCGTGGCCGGCGATCAACTGACCGGGGACGAGATGGCGGCGGCCATGAGCCGCGCGATGGGCACGCCCGTCCGCTACAACGAGGTGTCGCCCGAGGTCTACCGCGGCTTCGGATTCCCTGGCGCCGATGACCTCGGCAACATGTTCCAGTTCTATCGGGACTTCGCGGCCGAGTGCAACGCGACGCGGGACGTCGCGCGTTCCCGGACGCTCAATCCCGCGCTGCAGTCGTTCGACACCTGGCTCGCCGCCAACGCCGCACGCATTCCGCGGACCTGACACCTGCGCCCGGCCAGCTCGTCGGAAGCTGTTGACCTGGCCGGGTCGAGGCCCGGCCGTCAGCAGGTGCGGTAGACTCGCCCTACCCCCGCCGCTCCGCTACGACCGATCATGCGCGCGCAGGGTCCCACGTACGATCTCATCCTCGTCGGCTCGAGCTTCGCCGCCTCGTTCTTCCTCCGGAAGTTCCTGGCGCTGCGGCCCGCCGCGCGCGTGCTGGTGCTCGAGCGCGGGGCCGAGGTGACGCACGCCGACCATGGCCGCTTCGCGGGCCGGCACAACGCCGCCGCCGCCGGGGCGTTCGTCAACAGCACGCCGGAGAAGCGCTGGCTCTTCCGCCTCGCCCTCGGCGGGACCTCCAACCTGTGGTCGGCGTGCACCCCACGGCTCACGCCTGAGGACTTCGAGCTCCGACGCCGGTACGGCGTCGCCGCGGACTGGCCTCTCGCCTACGACGACCTCGAGCGGTACTACGGCGAGGCCGAGGAGATCATGGCCGTGTCGGGACCGCAACGCGGCGGCCCGTGGCCCCGGAGCCGCCCGTACCCGCAGCCTCCGCACCGGCTGTCCGATCCCGACATGCGCCTGAAGGCCGCCGCCCCCTCGCTCTGGTGCGAGCAGCCGTGTGCGCGGCCCACGCGCCCGACCAGGCAGCGTCCGGCGTGTTGCGCCACCGGCTCGTGCCCGCAGTGCCCGGTGGACTCGAAGTTCACGGTGATGAACGAACTGCGCACGCTGTACGCCGCCGGCGGCGTCGAGTTGCGCCTGGGCGCCCACGTGCGGGAGGTGGAGCACACGGGCGGCGTGGCCGGCGGCGTCCGCTGGACCGAGGACGGCCGGGAGCAGCGCGCGCGGGGGGACGTCGTCGCGATCGGCGCCAACGCGATCTTCAACCCGCACCTGCTGATCAGATCCGGACTCGACGGCCCCGAGGTGGGCCGCGGCCTCGTCGAGCAGGCCGGCATCGAGGCCACCGTCGAGCTCGACGGCGTGGACGGCTTCGGCGGCAGCACGCTGGTCACGGCCATCGGCTATCCCCTGCACGACGGGCCGCACAGGAAGACGCGCGCCGCGGCCCTGATCGAATCGCACAACACGCCCATCTTCTTGAGAAACGAACGCGGACGGTGGCGCCAGCGCCTGCGCGTGAAGGTGATCTTCGAGGATCTGCGGCAGCCGGCGAACCGCGTCACGCTCGACCCGGGCGATCCCGACCGGCCGCGGGTGACCTTTGCGTCGCGGTCCGCCTACACGCTGGCCGGCATCGCGTCGCTGCCCGACGCGCTGCCGCGCGCCCTCGCGGCGCTGCCGATCGAGAAGGTCACGATCGCCGCGGCTCCGAATCCCACCGAGGGCCACGTCCAGTGCACGACGCCGATGGGCGACGATCCCGGAACGAGCGTCGTGGATCGGGACCAGCGCCACCACCGGGTCAGGAACCTCCTCGTCCTCGGCGCCAGCGTCTTCCCGACGTGCCCTCCTGGCAATCCGTCCCTCACCCTGTCTGCGCTGTCCCTCCGGGCGGCGGAACGGCTGCTCGCATGACCACGATCTCCCGGCGGACCTTCCTGGCGGCAGCCTCGGCGGTGATGGCCGGCGCGGGGGCGTGGGTGGTGGAGCAGCGGGTGGGCTGGCGCCGGCTCTGGCGGTTCGCGGGCGAGCTGGATCGGCTCGAGGGTTTCTGGCGCGCGCCGCTCGCCCGGCTCGAGGCGCACTTTTCCTGGCTGCCGGTCCACCCGGAGGCCTACGCGGAGTACCTCGAGGACTACCAGGAGGCGTTTGGCCCGATCGGGCGGTTCTCGCTGCCGCGGCCGACCTTCCACACGGCGTTCCTGCTGTCCACCGACTTCTTCAATCGCCCGCCGACACCGGACGCGCCCGTTCGCTACGTGGCGTTCTACGATCCGCAGATCTCGCCCTGCGTGAACCCGCTCGCGCAACCCCCTCCGAGCGACGACGAACTGGCCCGTCTCCGGTGAGCGTGCACCCTCGCGGCAGCGCCGGGCCGGCGCCCGGCCGGCGCTTTCCGGTGGCCGCGCCGGCGATCAGGCCAGCGCCTGCTCGAAGGCCTTGACGAGCTCCGGCGCGCTCCGCCGGGTCCACGTCTCGTTGACGCCCAGCGTCACGATCCCCTGGGGCGAGGGCGCCGGCATGCGGATGCCGGCCTCGGCCAGCCGCCGCACCACCGCGGCGCCGTCCGCGCGCAGTGTGAGGCGCGTGAGGTTCGTGCCGTCCGGAATCCGTGCGATGGCCACCTTGGGATGGTTCGCCAGTCCCGCGTAGAGTCCCTCGGACACGGCGACCGCCGCCTTCAGCCGATCGAGGAAGCCGGCCATGTAGTGGCGGGCCACCACGGCGGCGGGCCACCCGACGGCCAGGTTGCCCCCGAACATGCGGCGCACGTGGAACAGGCCGTCGAGGACGCTCCTGGGCCCGGCCAGGATGGCCCCCTGGCCCGCGTTGAAGTACTTCCACAACGACACGTAGACGGTGTCGAACGGCGCGGCGTAGTCCCGCGGCGCGATCCCGGTGTACGCCGAGGCGATGAACAGGCGCGCGCCGTCGAGGTGCGTGCCGATGCCGCGCTCCCGAGCGAAGGCCGCGATCCGCTGCGCCTCGGCCCAGTCGAAGAGCTGTCCAGACAGGCGCCGGATCGGACTCTCGATCGCGATGGCGCCCACGCCGGTCGCCACGCGGCCGCCGGCGGTGCGCGCGAGGACGGCCTCCACGTCCGCCACCGTGAAGGTCGCGGCGCCGGGCGCGAGCGGCAGCAGGGTGAGCGCGGACAGCGTCTGGCACGCGTCGCCGGTGTCGTTGTAGATGTGGCTCATCTCGGGGACGATGACCCGGC
The DNA here is from genome assembly GCA_041394705.1 of Vicinamibacterales bacterium. Taxonomy (GTDB): domain Bacteria; phylum Acidobacteriota; class Vicinamibacteria; order Vicinamibacterales; family UBA2999; genus CADEFD01. The sequence goes on along the minus strand of JAWKHS010000011.1, from coordinate 7,852 downwards.
GGCGGCTGCCCGCCAGCGCGCGCAGCGCGAGGTGGTTGGCGAGCGTCCCCGACGGCATGAACACCGCCGTCTCCTTGCCGAGGAGCGCCGCCCACTCCTTCTCGAACGCCTCGATCTCGCCGCCCAGAAGATAGGTGTCCTCGCCGACCTCGCGCGCCGACGTGAGTCGGTTGAGCAGCGAGGCGTAGGCCACCGGCGACAGCCCGATGCCGTCACCACCCAGGTGGACGGTGCGGTCCCCAGCGGCATCGCCGGGCGCACCGGTGGTGGAGGTGGCCGCGGGCGCGGCCGCGGCCAGGCCGCCGAGGCCCGCCGTGACGCCGAGGGTTTCCACGAAGCTCCGCCGTGTCAGTGCCGACATGCTGGCCTCCTCCTCCCGCGCGGGGACGCCATTATCGCCCGCCCCCGCCCGCGGGTCAGTCTGCGTCCGCCGCCGGCGGCCCCATCACGAAGAGCGTGTTCCCGGCCGGATCGACCAGATCGAACGTACGCCGGCCCCATGGCTCGTCGCGCGGCGGCCGCCGCACGGCCGTGTGGGCGCCCCAGGCGGCGTAGAGGGCGTCCACGTCGTCCACGACGAGCGACACGCAGGCCTGACGGCCGTGCCCCTGCATGGGGCAGTCCACCGTCAGCTCCAAACCGCCGCGCTTCAGCCCGAGCAGACCCTCGCGTCCACCGCCGGAGGTGTCGAACGTCACCGAGAAGCCCAGCGCGTCGACGTAGAACGCCCGGGCCGCAGCGAGGTCGTCGGCCGGCAGGATCGGCACCGTCCGCTCGCGCCCGTCGGCCGCGTCGTTCCAGGTCTGGCGATGGCCGGCCCGCGCGTGGCCGCGCAGCTGCTGGATGAGCCGCAGGTCGTGCGCGGCGGCCGCATAGCCGGGCGCCACCTGGAGCGCCGCGCGCACGAAGAACTCCGCCGTGTCCAGATCGTGATCGAACCACGCAATCGTCCCGAGGCCGTTGAGGGAGTCGGGGCTGAAGGGATCCAGCCAGAGCGCGTCGAGGAACCGCCAGCGCGCCTCGTCGAGCCGGGCATCGGTCACGCGGATGCCGGCGGCGATCTCGGCGTCGTGATCCAGCAGCACGCCGTTCTTGGCGTGATACGCCCACAGGGCCGCGACCCGCGGGTCCAGGGGATGACGCGTCCGAAGGGCCTCGGTCGCGGGTGCGAGGCGCACTTGCGCGCGTCGGGCCGCCGCGAGGCCTTGCTCGCCCCACGTGGCGAACATCGCGTCCTGCCGTCTGGCGAGGCGATCGATGGCGAGGTCGCGCGCGGCATCGGGCAGGCGCATGGCGGCCGCGATCGACGTCTCACCGGCCCGGTGCGTGCGGACGGCCCGCGTCAGCTCGGCCAGTGTCGCCTTCGATGCCCGGCGCCAGGCGAGCCACAGCGTGTTGCGCAGGGCCTGCGGCAGGGGCGTGCGATCGAGCACGACCGGAATGACGGGCTTCCCGAGGTTCGCGGCGCTGATCCACTCGCTCTGCACCCAGGGCGACCGGCAGGCATCGGCCGACCAGACGAGCACCAGCGAGCGGCTCCGGCGGATGTTCGCGAGCAGCTCCCGGCCCAGCAGGGCGCCGAGCCGGATGTCCGAGCGGTCGAGCCAGACCCGTGCGCGGCCGAGCGCCGATTCGATGCGCTCGGCGATCGCCCGGTCCTGCGAGGCGTGGCTGATGAACGCGGCGAGCGGTGAGGCCATGGCCGAGGCCGGAGCAGTGCGGTGGGTCCGAGGCGCGTCGACTGGCGCGACATATTATCTGAACGTGCCCCAGATCGCCGCGCCCGTCCGCTTCCGTCCCGCCCAGTCGCTCGAGACCCTGCCAGGCCCGCGTCCCTCCGATCTCGCGGGCCACGGCGCCGCCCCCCTCATCACGGGCCGCGCGCTCGTCATCTGGGATCCGAGGGCGCCGGGGGCGAAGAAGCTCGACGCGATCGACACCGACCAGATCACGCCGGCCGCCGACTGCGTCTCCGAGTCGCTGGACACGCTGGACGAGCGATGGAAGGCGGGGTCGTTCCGCTACCTCCTGCCGGACTTCCGCGCGCGCGTCCACGCCGGCGAGACGTTCGTCGTCGCGGGCGACCGGTTCGCCATCGGCAGCTCCCGCGAGATGAGCCCGGCGGGCCTCAAGGCCATCGCCGAAGAGGTCGGCCTGCAGATGGTGATCGTCTGCGGCCACAACATGGGCGACATCTTCCGGCGGAACAGCTTCAACCTGGGCCTGCACGTGGTGCAGAGCCCCGAGGCGGTGGCGGACGCCAGCGACGGCGACGAGTTCAGCTTCGATCCGTCGAGCCGCCTCCTGAAGAACGTCACGCGGGGCACGACCTACACGCCCGTGCCGCTCAGCGCCAAGGAAGACGAGATCCGGCAGAGCGGCGGCATCTTCGCCGTGGGGCGGCGCGAGTTCCGGGACGCATGCGCGCGCCCGGTCGCCGTCGAGTGGCCTGACGAGGCGACGGCGCGGCGCCTGTCGACGACGCAGCAGATCGTGTGGGCGCACCGCGTGGATCGGGACGCCAGGGTGGAGCCGGGCGCGACCCTGCGCGTGTGGGCGGACCTGCTCCCGGCGTCGGATGGCACGGCGCCCTTCGCCATCCACACGTTCAACCAGATCACGGGCGGGCAGGCCATCTACCCGCGGCAGGCGGCGGTGGCCAACGACCACTTCGTCTTCACCGGCCGTGACGACGACGACAAGCAGACGGCCATCGGCCGCCAGTTCGCGGCCTTCCACGGCATGGAGAAGCCGTACTACGCCAGCCCCGGCGACGGCATCTTCCACTTCTACTTCCCGGAGCAGGGCCTGGTGGTGCCGGGCCAGTTCATCCCCGGCGCCGATTCCCACAGCCGGGCGTACGGCGCCTACGGGGCGGTGGGCCTGGGTGTCGGCTCCACCACGCTCGGCTTCGGCTGGTCCACCGGATACGTCTACTTCACGATGGCCAAGCAGCGCCGCGTGCGCTTCACCGGGCGGCTGAACCCGTGGGTGACGGGCAAGGACATCGTGCTGGAGCTGCTCCGCCGCTGGGGCGCGGCGCAGTCGCAGGGCATGTCGGTGGAGCTGGCCGACGTGGACCGGCAGCTGCCGATGCCCTATCGCAACACCATCGCGAACATGATGGCCGAGGCCGAGGCCCTGAACGGCATCTTCGCGCCGGACGAGACGACCTCCGCGTGGTTCCGCGCCAAGGGCATGGCGGAGCTTCCGTACCCGCCGATCGCGTGCGGGGCCGACGCGGTCTTCGAGATCGACGAGGAGCTGGCGCTGGGCGAGGTGGCGCCCATGATCGCCAAGCCGTTCTCGCCCGGCAACGCCTTCCACGCCGCCGACGTCGCGAAGGAGCGCCTCACGTTCGACAAGGCCCTGATCGGGTCGTGCACCAACGGCAGCTACGACGACCTCCTGTCCGGCGCGCTCGTGCTCGTGGCGGCCCGCGACAAGGGACTCACGAAAGCCGCCACGGAGTTCGTCGTGTTCCCCGGGTCGATCGGGGTGGCGCATGCCATCGAGCGTCCCGATCCGCGGCTGGACGGGGAGTCCATCGCGGACGTGTTCCGGAGCGTCGGCGGCGAGATCCGCCAGTCGTGGTGCGGGCCGTGCTTCGGCCAGGGGCCGGACGCGCTCGGGAAGGGGCAGCGCGCCATCACCACCTTCAACCGTAACTGGCAGAACCGGATGGGCCTCGGCGGCGAGGGCTACCTGGCGAGCCCGTCGGTGGTGGCCGCCTCCGCGCTGGCCGGCTACATGGCGCCGCCCACCGAGTTGGGGCTCGCGTGGGACGCCGCCCGCTACGGCCTCTGACGTCGGTCAGCGGTTGTCGCGCTCGTAGCGGCTCACGGCTCGCGTGGCGGCCTCGGCCCGCGTGATGCCGGGGGCGCGATCCATCTCGGCGCCGATGAGCCGCTCGGCCTGCGCGGCGTCGCCCAGGCAGATCCGCTGGAGCCGTGTTTCCGCGGGCGGGGCGCCACTGCCGCCGAACCACCACCATCCGGCCAGGGCCGCGACGCCGACCAGGAGCAACCCTCCCAGGGGATCCATCTCCCTAGTGTGCGCACCAGCGGCCCTCGTGTGAAGACGTCGCCGGTCGACCGCCTCCGGCTCGTCCGCGACCCGCTCCGGGTGGTGAGAGACCGCTCCGCTTCCCGCGAGGCCTCGGGCCCGGACGTATACTCCGCGGCATGACGTCAGCAGGACTCGCACGCACGGGCCTGGTCGGCGCGGCCCTCGCCTCGCTCCTCGCGATCGGCAGCGCCGCACAAGAGGCTGCGCGGCAGGGCGGCATCCAGTAGGGCGGGACGAATCCAGACGGCTCGCTGCGGCCGGCGCGGCCGGTGACCCGGCTCTTCACGCAGGACGCCTACACGCAGTATGAAATCCTCGAGCCCGGCAGCGAGTCGTTCCGGATCATGTTCCTGCCCGAGACGGGCCCCGGCTCCACCGAGCTCGTGAACGCCACGCGCGGCGGCAGCGAGGGGTCGGGCGTGGAGGTGTACGACCCCCGCACCGGCGAGCCGCTCCCGTTCACGTATGTAGAGCAGGCCAACGGCGACCACGCCATCCACGCCCGCCTGCCGATGACGGTGCCGGAGGGCGGCATCGGGCGCGTGCTGATCTACAAGACCTACAAGGATCCGCGGACGTACATGATGAACGGCACGGACGTGGTCTGGGTGCGCAGCCTCGCCGGCTACCGCCTGGGCGTGATTCTCCCGCGCGGGTTCAGCCTCGTGTCGTCCGACGTGGCCGCGCAGCTGTCGACCCTGCCGGACGGCCGCGTGAAGCTGGCCTTCGCCAACCCGAGCGGCCAGAGCAACCCCGTCACCATCCACGCGACACCGACCAGGGCCGTCTACCGGCCCACGCCGTACGAGGACATGTTCTTCGACGACATCAAGACGCTCTACGACCTGGGCGACCCGGCGACCGGCGCGTTCCGCGTGGAGCAGACCTACAGCGACCACCGGAAGGGCGCGGCGGCCACGATCGACGCCCTGACGTATCTGCCGCTGCAGCAGCTGTCGGTCGTCGACCTCGACACCGCCCGGCCGCTGGCGACGAAGACCGCCGGCGGCGCGACCACGGCCGCGCTCGCCGTGCCGATTGCCAACGATCGCCAGAGCGCCCACCTCAAGGTCACGGGCACGGTGAAGGACGGCTCGTACTCGGCCGCCGGCGGCGAGCTGGTGTTCACGCGCACGCTGAAGGGCCTGCGCAACACCGTGCTGCTGCCCCCGGGCTACGAGGTCACGGCCTGCTCGCAGTCCGGCACGGTCGGACGCACCCGCGAGGGCCGGGCCTTCGTCGCCCTGATCAACCTGAACGCCGAGAACGCCTACGCCGTGACGATTCGCGCCCGCAAGTAGCCGGTCCGCGGCACGCCGGGCCCGGACCGTGCGCGGGGCTCGCCGCGACGGGGGATCCGGGGGCCAATCCCGCGGCTCCCGTCCACGGAGGGCTCCGCCCGGCCATCGCGCCAAAATCGCGCCGGGACGTCCGTCTATTGGACTGTCAGACAGGAGGTCTCCGCGTGCCCCAGCCCCGATTCCGCCACTGGACGTCCGCCCTCGTCGCCGGCGCCGTCGTCTGGATGGCCCTCGATCGCCCCGCTGCGCCCCGAGCCCAGGCCCGCGATCGCGTCACGACGCTGCGCGCCACGGAAGCGACGCCGGGCGACCTCCGGCAGACCGTGGACGACGTCCGGAGGATGGAGCGCGACGGTGCCCTGGAGGTGGCGTCGGCCAAGGACGACCTGCTCCTGCCCGGCCACCGGCACGAACGGCTGCAGCAGTACCACCTGGGCCTGAAGGTCGTGGGCGGCTCGATCGTGCGGCAGACGGCCAAGGGCGTCGTGACCTCGCTCCTCGGGCAGGTGTACGACACCGCCGGCGTCACCTCGGCGCGGGCGGCCAGGAGCCGCGACGCCGTGGCGACGCAGATCCGGGACGGCGGGGAGTCGCTGCTCGGCGACCCGGTGCTGGTATTCCTCGGCCTCGAGGACGGCTCGGTGGCCCTGGCCTACGAGGTGCACGCGCGCCGGTCGGCGTTCGACGCGCGCACGGTCTACATCGACGCGGCCACGGGCGCCGAGCGGCGATCGCTGCCGCTCGTGAAGGATCAGGGGGCGGTGGGCGAAGGCCTGGGGGTGCTGGGCGACCGCAAGAAGGTGGCGAGCCGGCTGGTCGGCGGCGCTTACTACGCCGAGGACCTGCTCAGGCCGCCGCAGCTCTGGACGATCGACTTCCGCTCGAATCGCGCGCGGCTCGACGAGGTCGCCGACGGCGATCCGGTCGTGCAGTCAGACCTGGCCAGTGACTCCGACAACGTCTGGACCGACCCGGTGGCGGTCGACGCGCACGTGTACCTCGGGTGGACCTACGACTTCATCTTCAAGCGGCTGGGCGCGCGCGGCCTCGACAACGGCGACGCGCCGATGTTCGGCACCGTCAACGTCTACTCGCCGCAGCAGTGCGTGACCCCCCTGCCGGCCAACGAGTTCGGGATTCTGTGCGTGAACGCGTTCTGGCTCGGGCCGCCCTTCGGCCCCGGCGGCCACGGCATGATGGTGTTCGGGAACGGCATCCCCTCCAACTTCTTCCTGACCGCGACCGGCCAGACCGTGGGGCCGCTCGCCGGCGCCCTCGACGTGGTGGCGCACGAGCTCACGCACGGCGTCACCGACTACACCTCCGGACTCGAGTATCAGGGGGAGTCGGGCGCCCTCAACGAGTCCTTCTCCGACATGATGGGCGTGGCGGCCGAGTTCTACTTCCAGCCGCGCGGAGCGAACCTGATGCAGGCCGACTACCTGATCGCCGAGGACGCCTTCAAGGCCCTGCGACCCGGTGCGCGGTCGGGCCTCCGGTCCATCCAGTCGCCCACGCAGTTCGGCGATCCCGATCACTATTCCCTGCGCTACGCGGGGCCGCTGGACAACGGCGGCGTGCACGTCAACTCCGGCATCCCGAACCACGCGTTCTACCTGGCCATCGAAGGCGGCGCCAACCGCGTCTCGGGCCTGTCGGTGACCGGCGTGGGCGCCGCCAACCGCGAGCAGATCGAGCGGGTGTTCTTCCGCGCGTTCACACAGATGCTGCCCGTCCGCGCCACCTTCTCGCAGGCCCGGGCCGCCACCATCCAGTCGGCGCGCGACCTCTATCCGTCCACGGCGTCGGTGGAACGGGCCGTGACCGACGCGTGGACCGCCGTCGGCGTGCAGTGAGGAGAGCACCCATGCGCGCCATCACGTCCGCCCTCGTTCTCGCCTCCGTCGTGTTCGCCGGCGGGACGCCCGCGCTGGCCGCCGCCGACGCCGCCACGAAGACCCCGCCGCGCCTCACGATCCAGGCGCCGGCCGCCGCGGCGCCCCAGCAGGCCGTGCCGCCACCTCCGCCCGGGACCAGGCAGCGCGCGCCGGCCAGGCGGCAGGCGGCCATCCGCGCGCCGCAGTCGCGCGGTTTCGTGGCCGCGAACGCGATGTTCCAGCCGTCGAAGGCGTCGTTCAGCGACAGCCGCAGCGTGTCGGTGTTCCGCGAGAGCGCCTCCTGGCGCAACGCGGTCGACGTCGACGGCGGCGTCGGGCTCGACGCCGGCGTGTTCGCGCGCCTGTGGCGGAGTCTCGGCGCGGGTGTGTCGTTGACGTCGGTGTCGCGGTCGGGCAAGGGCGCGGTGTCGGCCAGCTATCCGCACCCGTTCTTCTTCGGCCGAATGCGGTCCGCGGAGGCCGAGGCATCGGGACTCGACCGCACCGAGACGGGCGTCCACGTGTCGCTGGCCTATCTCGTGCCCACGTCCGGGCGGGTGCGCGTGACGATCTTCGGCGGGCCGAGCTTCTACTCGGTCGAGCAGA